>NZ_JBHFAB010000023.1:0-126048 GCF_042510955.1 Streptacidiphilus cavernicola | reverse complement strand
GCCTCACAGCGCCGATGGTACTGCAGGGGGGACCCTGTGGGAGAGTAGGACGCCGCCGAACAACCATTACAAGTAACCCCCCTGACCTTGTGTCAGGGGGGTTACTTGCGTTCCAGACACAAAACAGACGGGTTGGTGGGGTCGGCCTTCACCGTAGAACACCTGGCGGCGCCGTCTCGCGCCTCCGGCGCACAGCAGCAACCACAACAAGGCAGGGCCCGGGGTGGTTCGGGTTGGTGAGTACTCACTCGCCGACCCGGCGGCCAGGCACCAACCCGAGCCTCGCCCCGGCTCCCGCGTAGTTGCTGCAGTGCGCCGCAGGCGCGAGACGGACCCGACACCGCAGCAACGGCGAAGGCCGACCCCACCCAACACAGCGCACCACACCAGACCGCACCGCCGGATTGAGCTCGTCCGCCGTCCGCTACCGCAGCAGGGCTTCCAGCAGGTCGGAGCCGAGGGCTGCCGCGGTCGTGGCGTCCAGCTCGTAGTGGACGTAGCGGCTGCGGCGGTGGGTGGTGAGCAGGCCGGCCTTGCGGAGTACCGCTAGGTGGCGGGAGACCTCGGGTGGGCTGAGTTCCCAGGCGGAGGCCAACTCGCCGGTGGTGTGCGGGCCTCGGGCCAGTGTGCGGACCAGGCGGATGCGAATCGGGTGGGCCAGGGCATCCAGGCGCTGCTGGATCTGTTCCAGCGGCACCGGTGCGGGGGAGCCCGCTGCTGATCCGGCGATCGGGTACTGCAGCACCGGTCGCCACCGCGGGGCGTGGACGCAGACCAGGTGCGGGCCGCCGAAGACCGAGGGGATGAAGGTGACCCCGTCGCCGACCGCGCTGGTGCTGTTGTCCTGCAGCTTGTCCATGACGATCCGCTGCCGGGGCTCGTCCAGGCTGAGAGCGGGGGAGACCGAGGCCAGGGTCTCGGCCAGGCCCCGATGGGCCAGCAGGTCGGCTCTGAGGCGTACGTCGGCGGTCAGTTGGGGCCTGATCCGCTGCCAGGTCTCGTTGAAGAACGCCGGGCCGCAGGCGGTCAGGGTCTCGCGCAGTCGGGCCCGGACCATGCCGGGGTCGGCCATCAGCCGGTCGGCGAACGCGGCCTGCTGCGGTCCGCGGGCCTGGGCGAGCTCCAGGGCGCGACCGCGTGAGGTCGAATCGACCAGTGGGGAAGGGGTGTTGAACAGCACCCGGTCCGATCCGCAGGTGGTGACGAGTGCGGAGGTCACGTAGGTGTCGTCGTCCAGCTTGTCCACCGCGTCCAGTTCCTGCTCCAGCGTGGGCGCCGGGTGGCCCGGCAACAGGAAGTCGGCGCGGGAGGAGCGCCATAGGAACTCCGCCTCGTACAGCCGCTCGGCCAGTTCCGGCCTGAGTGCGGCCCGGACCCTGCTGGCCCAGGAGAGGGCGGCCGGGTGGTGTCCCGGGGCGGCCAGCACATGCAGCATCGCCGTCAGCTCCGCGAGCGGGGAGACTGCGAACAGCATCCGCTCCGGTGGTACGCCGGTGATGTCGACAGTGAGGCTCATGCCCCTATCGTTGCAGCTCACAGTGGACATACGGGCGACGATTGACGGTGCCCGTCAATCCGCGTGACCGCGGCCGTGGGGCGGGGCGACGGTGTCGGCATGACCACCACCTCGTCGCGGACACCCGTCGCCCCCGTCCTGCCGCAGCGGCCGAAGCCCGGGGCGCTCATCCGGGCGTCCGGCGGGCCGCGTTACGCGGTGGCGTTGATCGTGGACGCCCTCGGCTCGGGCATGCTGCGTCCCTTTCTCCTGCTCTTCGGAATCCAGGTGCTGCACCTGAGTGTGGCCGGGGCGGGTGCGGCGATGTCGGTGGGCATGCTGGCCGGGCTCGGGGCGGTGCCGTTCGCCGGGCGGTGGATCGACCGCGGTGTCCGTACGGCGGCGGTGGCTGCGGCGATGCTGGTCCGGGTGCTGGGGGTTGCGGTTCTGCTGGTCACGCCGCTGCTCGGTGGGTCGCCGCTGTGGGGATTCACCACGGCGGCGCTGTTCCTGGGGATCGGCAACCAGTGCTGGACGCCCGCGCACGCGGCCTTCGTCAGCACGGTCGCCGAGGCCCGGTACCGGGACGCCGCGCTGGCCACCGGCCGGTCCCTGCGCAACGCCGGGCTCGGGGCCGGGGCGCTGATCGCGACCGTCAGCACGGCGGGCGGTGCGGGCGCGCTGCGGACAATGGCCGTGCTGACTGCTCTCGGGTATCTGGTGGGGGCGGGGCTGGTGCTGTCGCTGCGGGTACGGGTTCGGGTGCCGGTAGTAGAGGCCGGGATGCAGCCTGCGGCGCCGTCCGCCTCCGCGGGGCCGTCCGGTTCCCGTGGCCGTGGCCGGGTCCGGGTCCGGGGCCGGGGCCGTGCCCGGGGTCGGGGCCGGAGTCGGCTGACCGTGCTGGACGTCGCCAACCTGCCCTATGCCTTCTGCTTCAACGTGCTGGAGGTGGCGCTTCCGGCCTTCCTGGTCACCCGGCTGCATGTCGCCCCGGCCTGGTCGGCGGGCATCTTCGTCGGCAACACCGTGCTGGTCGTCGCCACCCAGATCGCCGTGGTGATGTGGTTGGCGCGCTTCGCCCGGCGGTCGGCGCTGGCCGCGTCCGGAGTGGTGCTGGCCGTGTCCTATCTCGGGTTCTGGGCGGCGGGGACGGTCGGAGGCTGGGGCGCGGCGGCCGGGATCGCCGCGGTCTCGGTGCTCTACACCGCCGGAGAGATCATGTACACCGGCAGCGCGACCGCGCTCATCGTCGCCAGCACTGATCCGGCTCGACTCGGATCAGCGCTCTCGCGTTTCCAACTCTCCAGCGGGATCGGCCTGGCGACCTCCCCCGCGGTGCTCACCCTGTTGCTGGACCGTGGTTCGGCTGCGCTGTGGGGGGTGCTCGCCCTGACCACCCTGCTCGCCGCGGTGGCCATCCGCCGCTGGTCTCCGGCAGGTCAACCCTGACGGAGCGTCATATCCCCACGCCGCTGCGGCGCTCGGTGGTCCAGTAGGCAAGACCGGCCAGCGGCAGGGCCGCGCCGAGCACCGAGACCGCGCTCCATCCGCGCGCATGGTAGGCCAGTGAGGCGAGTTCCGAGCCGGCCGCGCCGCCGAAGAAGAAGGTGGCCATGTAGACGCTGTTGAGCCGGGCCCGCGAGGCCGGGTCGAGTTGGAAGACGACCTGCTGGCCGAGGATGAGCGTGGTCTGCACCGCCATGTCCAGCAGGACGGCGGCGGCGCCCAGGGCGATCACGCTGTGTCGGCCGAACCCGGCCAGGGCGAAGGCAGCCGCTGCGGCGACCAGTGCCGCCGCGGTCATCGGCCGGACCAGGCCGCGGTCGGCCCAGCGTCCGGCCAGCGGGGCGACCGCCACGCCGCCCGCGCCGACCAGGGCGAACAGGCCGACGGCGATCTGCCCGTAGTGGAACGGGGCGCTGGTGAGGACGTAGGACACGGTGGTCCAGAAGGCGCTGAACGCCCCGAACATGGTGGCCTGGTAGAGGGCTCGGCGGCGCAGTGGTTCATGCTGTCGCGCCAACCGCGCGGTGGAGCGCAGCAGTTCGCCGTAGCGGATCCCGGTGGTCGGTCGGCGTTGCGGCAGCGCGGTGCGCAGGGTCAGAGCGAGCAGGGCCATCAGTCCGGCCGAGAGCAGGTAGACCACGCGCCAGTCGGTGGCGTCGGCGAGCAGGCTGCCGAGGGTGCGGGAGAGCAGGATGCCGGCCAGCAGTCCGCTCATCACCTGGCCGACGACGCGTCCCCTGCTGTGGTCGGGGGCGAGGTCGGCGGCGAACGGGACCAGGATCTGCACCACGACCAGGGTGGTGGAGAACAGCAGCGCGGACGCCAGCAGGACGCCGAACCCGGGTGCGAGGCCGGCCGCGACCAGGGCGGCGGAGGTGATGCCGAGCAGCAGGGTGGCCAGCCTGCGGTTCTCCACCCGGTCGCCGAGCGGGACCAGGAGCAGCAGCCCGAGGGCGTAGCCGATCTGGGTGACCGTGACCAGGCTGCCGGCCGTGGCGTCGTCGACGTGGAAGACGTCGCGGAGGCTGCTGAGCAGCGGCTGGGCGTAGTAGAGGTTGGCGACGGTCAGGCCGCAGGCGACGGCCAGCAGGATGACGAGTCGGCGCGGTGGGCCCTGAGGCGGGCCCTGCGACGTGCCCGGGGGAGTCGGTTCGGGGATGACCGGCGGGGAATTGCTGTCCTTGGTTGGCTGCGGGCCCTGGCTTGGACGGGCGTTGGGCGTCGGCGCTGTCATCCGCGTGTCCCCACTGAAGAACCGGTCATACCGGTTCTTCACGCTACCAGTTAAACCGGTTCGGACAGTAGGGTGTTCGTCATGACCGTCTCCAGCACCGGCACAGTGGACGCGTCGTCCGGCGCGGACGCCGACGTTCGGGCCCCCCGGTTCCGGACCGGCTCGGGGAGGCTGTGTCTGGACTTCCTGCGCACCCTCCGCCATCGCGGGACGCTCGACGCGATCGAGGAACTCGCGGACGCCGCAGCACTGTTGGCCTGGGTGGTGCAGTGCGGGCCGTGCGACCTGGCGGGTCAGCCCGCTGCCGTCGACGCCGGTCAGCTGCGCGACGCGCACAGCCTCCGCGAGGCGGTGTACGAGCTGGTCATGATCGGTCGGACTGACGGCGGAGTGTCCACGTCCAGCTTCCTGGCGCGGGAGTTGGTGAACCGGGCGGCCAAGTGCCCGCCTCCGGTGCCGCGTGTTGATGCGTCAGGAGCCTTGCTCTGGACGGCGACTGACGCAGTGGCGGCCACCATGTCACTGGTCGCGCGGGACGCGATCGACCTGGTCACCTCAGCTGCGCTGGGCCGGGTCAGGGAATGCGCCGACGAGTCCTGCAGCGCCCTGTTCAGTGACAACTCGCGTCCAGGGAACCGGCGTTGGTGCTCCATGGGGGCCTGTGGCAACCGGGCCAAGAAGAACGGCATCCGGAGCCGGGCCGCCGCGCGCTGACCCGTGGGAAGCTCGGCGGGCCAGCGACTCAGCAGCTCACTGCCCAGCGCTCAGCGGTTCAGCGGGATGCCCAGGGCGCGGAAGGTCACCCGCTGGTCGAACCAGAGCAGGCCGACCGTGACGCCCGTCATCACGAAGGCCACGGCCAGGTGCCCGGCGGCCGTGGTGACCTGGGCGCCGAGCGCGCCCAGAGCCAGGTGCACCAGCACCCGCAACGCGACCAGGCCGATCGCGATGTAGCGGGTGCGGCTGTTCTTCAGCATCGCCCGGATCAGCTTGCGGCGCTTGCCCAGCACCGTCAGCGAGACGGTGATGTTGACCAGGGCGAGGGCGACCAGGAACATCCATGCGTTCGGGTTGACCCTGAGCACGTCGTAGGTCCCGCCGAAGAGGCCTTCGAAGGCGAAGAACCAGGCCGGCAGCGGCCGTATCTGCGGCGGCTCGGTGACGGTCGGCGCGGTCGCGGTCGGCTCGTTGGCGGTCGGCTCGTTGAACGTGGCGGTGGTCATGGTTGCTTCCCCCTGGGGTGCGGTGCCGGCTCCCTGCCGACGTGCATCAGTTTCGCGCGGGCCGCGGCCCCGCCGTCAGGGTAGCCCGTCCCGTCCTGGTCGGTACATTTGTCATGCGGTGGCCGTGGGAGGCGTCATTCTCGCAGCTCAGCGGTCTCGCAGCTGAGCGGTCCAGGCGTCGGTGTGGGCCAGGGCGTACCCGGCGTCGGCGAGGTAGAGCCGGTGGTGCCCGTCGGCCAGGTGCCGGGCGAAGGCGGCGTCGCCTGCGGCGGCCCGCTCGTTCATGAACCGGACCAGCGCGTGCAGCCGGTCGGAGACGGTCCGGACCAGCACCGCCCGCTCGTCCGGCCCGAGCCCGTACTCGTCGGCGAACAGCCGTAGCCGTCGGCCCTGTTCGGCCGGAGGCAGGGTGCCCTCGTCGCTGCCGGGCGCGTGCAGCGGGACGAAGCGGTACACCGTGTAGGCGACGTCCCAGACCCGGGGTCCCGGGTGCGCGGTGTCGAAGTCGATGAACGCGACCGGGAGCCCGTCCCGGAACACGCAGTTGTACGTCGCCGCGTCACCGTGGCAGATCACCTCGGCGGGTTCGCGCGGCGGCAGCTGCCAGACGTCCTCGGGGCGGCGCGGGAAGTCGGCGCTCGCGTCGTGCAGGGCGCGGAGCAGGGTGGCCGCGGCCCGCAGCGCCTCGTCGGAGCGCATCGCCGCCGACAGCGGGTAGTGGCCGACCTCGCCCGGGACGAAGTCCAGGATCTCCCTACCGCCGTCCTCGGTCAGCCCGTGCGCCCGGGGCGCGCCCGCGAAGCCCCGGGCGGCGAGGTGGTCGAGCAGGCGGTGGACGGTCGGGGTCACCGGCCGACCGGGCGGCGGACGGTGTCGCCCAGGCGGCTGACCGGGTTGACGCCGCCGCCGGCGAGGAGTTCTTCGCGTTCGTCCATGCGCCGAGCGTAGGAGGTCCCGGTGCGGATGTCGGCGTGATTTACGGCTGCGGCGACGCGTCGCCTTCGTCGTCGCCTTCGTCGCTGTCGGCCGGGGCCTTGGTCAGGTCGACCGGAGGCTCGGCGTCTGCCGCCGGCGGGACCGGCGGCTCCGTGCCTTCCGCCGATGGCTTTGCGTCCACCGGAGGCTGCGGTGCCTGCGGCGGAGTCGGTTGCGGCATCGGCGGCGTGCCCGCGTTCGCGTTCGCGTTGGCCTGGGCGAGCAGGGCCACGTCCAGGCTCTCCCGGCGGATGCGCCGGTCCATGTAGAGCAGGCCGTTGCACAGGGGGGCCAGCGGCAGCGTCAGCACCAAGACCAGGGCGATGGCCACCCACATCATCAGGTAGAACACCACGACCGGGCCCACCGGGAAGGACTGGTTGTCGGCGCCGCTGTCCGGCGGGATGGTGGCGGCCAGGGCGATCATCCCGATCACCACGAAGGGGACCAGGACGATCTGCGACGCGGCGGAGCCGATCAGGTTGACCAGGTAGGGGATGCCCAGGCTGCGCCACCAGGCGCCCTCGTTGAGCCGCCAGGCCCGTGCGAACGCAGCCATCGGCTGCTCGCTCTCCACCACCAGGACCGGGGTCAGCAGCACCAGCCTGACCTGCGCGTACACGGCGAAGCCGAGCACCGGGATCAGCAGCAGGCTTAGCAGCAGGAAGGCCGCCGGACTGTTCGCGCCGACGCCGACGCCGATCGCGAGGCCCAGCACCAGGCCGGCGGCCAGGAAGGCGCCCGCCATCAGCAGGAAGTTGTCCCAGGCCACCCGCCGGAGGTGCGGACGCGACTCGCGCCAGGCCTGACGGACTGTCACCCGCTCGCCCAGGACCGCGTGCCGCAGCACGCCGGTGCAGACGGTCGAGGCGACCACGTAGCAGGCGAAGGAGGCGACCAGCACCAGCAGGACGGCCACACTGCCGAGGATGACCAGCTCGGCTATCAGCCCGTCGCCGGGCTGGTAGTCGGGTATGTCGTCGGCGTTGGTGACGACGGTCCTGATCGGGCTGTACGCGACGGCGGCGAGGACGCCGCCGAGGACGGACGCCGCTCCGGCCACGATCAGCAGCGGGACGTAGATCGGCGCCAGGTAGCGCTTGAGGGTGCCGAAGACGCCGCTGATGATGTCGCCCAGGTTCAGCGGGCGCAGCGGGATGACGCCGGGCTTGGGCGCGGTCCGCACATAGCCCCAGCCAGGGCCGCCAGGGCCGCCCGGTCCGCCGGGACCCTGCGGTGCGCCGTAGGGGCCGCCGCGGTACGGGCCGCCTCGGTACGGGCCCCCGCCGTAAGGACCGCCGCCGTACGGGCCGTTGTAGGGGCCGTAGTCGCCGCGTCCGCCGCCGGGCGCGGCCGGACCGCCCCACCCCGAGTTGCCGCTCATTGCTCCGCGTCCTCCGCCTTGGTCCCCCGTCGCCGCTACTTCGGCACCGTGTGGCCCCCCGAGGGTACGGGAGCGCTCGCGGCCTCCGCACGCCCCCCTGAGGGCCCGGCCACGGCACCGGCCGCGAAGCGCTGAGCGGGACGGCGGGCCGCCAGCAGCAGCACTTCGCCCTCGGCCAGCGCCCCGTCGGCCAGCGCAGCCGCGGTCTCCGGCGGAGCGGTCTGCAGCGAGTCCAGCAGGGCGGCCAGCTCCGGGCCGCCGAGCGGTCCGGCGACGGCGCGGGCGTCGGCGTTCGTCCACAGGCTGTGGACGGAGCGCTCGTCCCAGCGCGAGCGGGCCTGCTCGGCGGAGCGCAGCACCGCGACCCCGCCGAGGCCGAGCGGTCCGCCGCGGGCCACCAGTTCCGGCAGGCCGGGGAACGGCGCCACGGCCGCGACCTGGTCCAGCACGCACAGCAGCGGCGGGTCGAGCCGACCGGCGGAGGAGCGGACGGCGGTCCTGCGGGCGCGTTCGACCAGGTCCTCGACCAGCGCGGTGAGCAGCGGCATCGCGCTGCGCGGGGCCTGCGCCGTCCCAGTGGAGCGGGCTACCCGGCTCTCGCTGGCCCGGCCCAGCAAGTAGAGGGTGCCGCGGTTGTGGAGCAGCGCGTCCAGGTCGAGGCCTTCGGCCGCCGAGGACGGGGCGCAGGCCTGCTGCACCTGCAGTTCCGACAGCACGTCGAGGGCGTCGAGGATCCGGTCGACCGCCGCGTCCCGCTGCTCGGTGGCGTGGGTGAGCAGGGCCTGCAGCTCGCCGTCCCAGCCGTCGGCGGCGCGGTGCGGGTCGGCGGACCGGAGGATCGCCAGCGCCTCGCCCCGGCCGCTGCCCGAGGCCCAGCGCTGGACGTGCCGGAACGGTCGCCCGTCCAGCGCGGCGGCGTGCAGCCAGCAGCGGAGCAGGGTCTGCGCCGTCTCCCTGACGCCGCGTTCGCCCGACGACTGCGCGTCGGCGGGGCCGCCGCGGTGGGTGGGCGCGAGGAGCGCGCGGGCGCGGGCGGCGGCGGTGGCCGGGTCGTCGCAGTGGTCGTGCGGAGCCCACCGGACCCGGGTCTCCGGGTCCGGCACCTCGTCGACCAGCCGCAGCGGGTCGAACAGCCGGGCGTCGCGGTGCGGGGGCCTGGCCTCCCACAGGGCGAGGTCGTCGGTGACGACCAGCACCGGGCCGGTGGCGGTCCGGACGGCGCGCTGCAGCAGGTGCCGTTTCGCGGCGGTCGCGGCGGGGTCGGGCATGAGCAGCACAGTCATCCCTGGCGGGAAGCCGGACGGAGCGAGGGCTTGCGGGGCGGCGGGGGGCGGGGCGGGTAGGGCGGAGGCGAACGGCGCAGGGGCGGGTGCGGGTGCGGGGGTGGTCGGGGTGACGAACGGTGCGGGGGTGTGGGCGGGATCGGTGAACGGCCCGGTTGTGGTGGACGGTGCAGCGGTTGGCGACAGCGATGTGACGGTCGCGGGGTCGCCGGGGTCGCCGGGGGCAGCGGGAGCGGTGGTGCCGGGGGCACCCGCAGGCGCTGCGCCGCCGGGGCGGGGAAGCGGCAGCGTGGCCTGCTCCCACCCCGTCCCCGCGCCGTAGCCCGCCGAGTCGGCACCCTGGCCCTGGCCCTGACGTGCCGTCGGCCGTTCCCGGTCGGCCGAGGCCTCCCCGCCCCGCGCGCTCCACTCGCGCTCGCGCTCCCGCTCCCAACCCCGCTCTCGTTTCTGGTCGCGGTCTCCGCGCTTCGCGGCGCGTAGTCGGGTCCACGCCGTGAGCAGCGTGAGCGCCAGTGCGATCAGCAGGGCCAGCAGCACGAAGAAGGTCACCCAGAACGCCGTGGGCGACGGCAGTTCACCGGGTGGGGTGTCCGGCCAGGCCGCGGCCATGCTGTTGGGGGCGGTCGCCAGACCGCGGATCGCGTGCGGGGTTCCGCTGAACGGCAGTGGCCGCGGCAGCCCGCCGTGCTCCAGCAGCGCGCCCAACGCGGTCGAGAACCAGACCAGGGCGGTCGCCCCGAGCAGCGTCGCCAGCAGTCCGACGATCGCCCCGTCCGGTATCCCGGCCCGGGGCGGCGGCGGCCCCTGCCGCCCTCCGGGTGGGGTGGCCGGCGGCCACGACCTGCCGTTCATCGACGACGCCATGGGCCCGTCCTCCTCACGCCGCCGGGTCGTCGGCCAGCTGTTTCGACGCCCGGGTGCGCTCGATGATGGCGTCCTCGGTCATCGCCCGGTCGGTGAAGACCAGTGGTCGCTCATGCTCGGTGATCAGGTGTTTCACCACCTGCACATTGCCGTTGACGTCCCAGACCGCGATGCCCGGCGACAGCGTCGGGATGATCTCCACCGCCCAGCGCGGCAGCCCGAGCACCTTGCCAGTGGCGCGGGCCTCGTCGGCCTTCTGCATGTAGATGGTCCTGGTGGAGGCCATCTTCAGGATCGCCGAGGCCTCGCGTGCCGCCGCTCCGTCCATCACGTCGGAGAGGTGGTGCACCACCGCGACGAAGGACAGGCCGAGCCGCCGGCCGAACTTCAGCAGCCGCTGGAACAGCTGGGCCACGAACGGGGAGTTGATGATGTGCCAGGCCTCCTCGACCAGGAAGATCCGCTTCTTCCGGTCCGGCCGCAGCCAGGTGTGCTCCAGCCAGACGCCGACGATCGCCATCAGGATCGGCATGGCGATGGAGTTGCGGTCGATGTGCGACAGGTCGAAGACGATCAGCGGCGCGTCCAGGTCGATGTCGGTGGTGGTCGGGCCGTCGAACATGCCGCGCAGGTCGCCGTCCACCAGCCGGTCCAGCACCAGGGCGACGTCCAGGCCCCAGGTCTGGATGTCGTCCAGGGAGACCCCGAGCGCGTCCACCGAGTCGGTGTTGGGGTTGCGCAGGGTGTCGATGATGTCGCCGAGGATCGGCTGACGCTCCGTCACCGTGGCGATGACGTGGGCGTGCGCGGCCTTCAGCGCGAAGCCGGCCCGCTCGTCCAGGCCACGGCCCATCGCCACCTCGATGATGGTGCGCAGCAGTGCCAGCTGCCCGGTCAGGGTGATCGCCGGGTCCAGCGGGTTGAGCTTGACGCCGCCGCTGAGGGCGGCCTGCGGGTCCAGCCGCACCGGAGTTATCCCCAGCGCCCGCGCGATCAGGTTCCACTCGCCGACGCCGTCCTCGCCCTGCGCGTCCAGCACCACCACCTGCCGGTCGCGGAACCGCAGCTGGCGCAGCACATAGGTCTTCTCCAGCGCCGACTTGCCGTTGCCGGACTCGCCGAGGACCAGCCAGTGCGGGGCCGGCAGCTGCTGGCCGTAGAGCTGGAACGGGTCGTAGACGTAGCCCTTGCCGCTGTAGACCTCGCGTCCGATGATCACGCCGGAGTCGCCCAGGCCGGGGGCGGCGGTCGGCAGGTAGACCGCCTGGGCCTGCCCGCTCGACGTGCGGACCGGGAGCCGGGTGGTCTCGGTCTTGCCGAAGACGAAGCTGGTGAAGGCGTCGGACAGGCCGCCCACGGGTGCTGCCATGCGGTGCCTCCAGGGGGCGGTGGGTTAGCGGCGGATGCCGGTGGCGAAGGGAAGCGTGTTCACGAACGCCCGGTGGTGCTCGCGGTCGCACCACTCCAGCTTCAGGTAGCTCTTGCCGGCCGAGGCGCGGATGGTCCGCTTGTCGCGGGCCAGCGCCTCCGGCGAGCGGGAGCTGACGGTGATGTAGCCGACCAGGTTGACCCCGGCCGCGCCGGAGGCTAGGTCTGCGCCGCGCTGGTCGACCCGGCCGCTGTGGGCCGAGTCGCGCGGGTCCACGGTGCGGTTCATCTTGGCGGCGCGGCTGGCGTCGGCCTCGTCGTTGGTCTTCTCGGTCAGCATCCGCTCGATGGCGACGTCGGTGGGCTCCAGGTCCATGGTCACCGCGACCGTGCGGATCACGTCCGGGGTGTGCACCAGCAGCGGGGCCAGGAAGTTGACGCCGACCGGGGTCAGCGGCCACTCCTTGACCCAGGCGGTGGCGTGGCACCACGGCTCACGGGTCTCCGACTCGCGGGTCTTCGCCTGGAGGAAGTTGGCGTGGGTCGCGTCCAGCTCGGCCGGCCAGGCGTTGCGCTTGGACATCGCCTGGATGTGGTCGATCTGGTGGTCCGGGTCGTACATCGAGTGCAGCAGCGAGGCCAGCCGGGCCTGGCCCAGCGGCTGCCGGACCCGGATGTCGGCCTCGGCCAGCCGGGCGCAGATGTCGGTCAGCTCACGCGCCATCACCGCGGCCAGCCCCTCGTCGCCACGGGCCCGGGTGTGCGCGGTACGCCCTATGGCGTGCGCCTCGGCGGCCAGCTCGCGGGTGTACGGCATGCAGGCGACCAGATAGGCGCGGTGCTGCTCGGAGGAGGTGGACACCATCGACTGCAACTGGTCGTATGAGTCCTTCAGCCACTGCGGCGAGTCCGGGTCACCGCGCCGGGCGACGTCCTTGGCGTGCGCGTCCGGGTCGGCCGGGAGGGTGCGGGCCAGCATCTGGATCCGGGTCACGAAGCCGTCGCCGTTGGCGACGTGCTTGAGCAGCGTGCCGAACCGCTCGACCAGGGTCTCCTGGTCCTCGGAGTCGCGCAGGCCGACGCCGGGGCCCTCGATCTCGATCGCGGCGGTGACGGTCCGCCGGGTGAGGTGCAGCAGCACCGACACCTCGTCCGGCCCGAACGGCGCGGCCAGCCAGCGGATCCGGCCGATCCCGGGCGGCGGCCCGACCTCGACCTCGCGCCCGTCCAGCCGGGTACCGGCCTCCGGCGCGGACGACTTGTAGGTCGCCGCGGAGCCGCGGACGGTGCGCCGGTAGCTGCGGTTGATCTCGGCCCACTTGTAGAACGTCCGCTTGCGGTAGGGCAGGTAGACGATCGCGAAGGCGACCAGCGGGAAGGCCAGCAGACCGAGGATCCGCAGCGGCAGGATCGGGACGACCAGGCCCCACATCATCCCCAGGAACGCGCCGAAGATGATCAGGAAGACCTCGCCGCTCTCGCGGTTCTTCCCGACCACGGCGTTGGGTTTCGCCTTGCCGAGCAGGTAGGTGCGCCGGTAGCCACCGACGGGTTGGGTGGTCACTACGGCTGCGCCCCCTTGTTGCTGGTACCGGTGCCTGCGGGGGCCCGGTGGCTGCCGGGTCCTCCGTTCTGCTGCGGGGGCGCGGTGGCCCCCGTACGGGATCCGTGCGCGGCGATGCCCGGGGCGACGCTGCCGCCGCCGGCCCCGCCGACTCCGGCGGACGTGCCGCCGCCCTGCTCGGACTCGCGTCCGGCGTGGGTGTTGATGCCCTGCTTCATGAAGTTCGCCGGACCGTTCACCACGGCGGAGCCCGCGGACACGGCTGAGGCGCGGGCCTGCCGCATCGCGGCCATGTCGTCGCCGAAGCCGGGGACGAAGCGGTAGATCGCGGTGCTGGCGAAGATCGAGAGGAACAGGATCGCCAGACCGGCCAGGACGGTGGAGAAGGCGTCGTTGGCGCCCGCGTTCGACGCGATCGCCCCGGCCAGGCCGAGGATGATCACGATCACCGGTTTGATCAGGTCCACCGCGACCATCAGCCCGGCCCAGCGGCGGACGTGCTTCCACAGCTGCTTGTCGACCAGCCCGGCGTAGACGGCCGTGCCGAGGAGCGCGCCGACGTAAAGCATCGCGGCGCGGATCAGCATCTCCAGCCAGAGGACGGCGGCGGCGAGGATGGCCACCAGGGAGACCAGGACCTGGATGATCGGGCCGCCACCGAGGTTGCCGTTGGTGAGGGTGTCGGCGAAGGTCCCCAGGTAGTTGGTGGTGTCCGTCTTCGTGCCCGCGGCGATGGCGGAGGTGATGCCGTCGGTGGCGCTGACGACGGTGTAGAGGATCAGCGGGGTGAACGCGGAGGCGATCACGGTCAGCCAGAGGAAGCCGACGGCCTCCCCTATCGCCTGGTGCAGCGCCGCGCCGCGGGCCGCGCGCTTCGCCACGGCGAGGAGCCAGAGGACCAGGGTGAGGAAGGTGGAGGCGGCGAACACGACCGCGTACTGCTTGAGGAACGAGGGGTTGGTGAAGTCGACGTTGGTGGTGGTGTTGATCCCGTCGGAGAGCTTCCGGACGACCCAGGCGGCTGCGGTGGCGCAGCCGTTCGCGAGGGACTGCAGCGGGTCCAGCGAGGAGGGCAGCGGCGAGGTGGAGTTCCCGCCGGACGAGCCCGCGTTGCAGTAGGCGTTGCCGCCCGGCCCGGGGAGGGGGATGCACTTGCTGCTCGGTGACGGCGACGGCGATGCCGCGTAGGCGGCGTTCATCACGCTCAGCGCGGCGAGCTGGACGGCGGCGAGCGCCGCGCTGAACGTCGCCGCTCGGCGGAGACTAGCGGGCATAGCTGAACCCTCCGAACTGAGTGGCGGCGCCGGCGATGTCCTGGGCGGACGAGACCACCTGGCTGCCGGTGACCGGGGTCGGACCGTCCTTGGTGGACACGTCCAGGACCTTCCAGTCGCTATCGGACCAACGCAGTCGGATCGTGCTGGTCTGCCAGTACTCGGTCACCGGCGCGGTCGAGTTCGCCCCCGCGAGCCCGGTGAGGCCGGTGGACCAGACGTCCACGGTCGCGTTCTGGCCGTTGTAGTCGTCCGGCTTGGCGCCGACCGGGATGGTGCGGGAGACGAAGGTCAGGCCGCTCGGCCCCTTGCCGTCCTGGAGGCCGAGCTTGGCGCCCAGCGCGGCGTACGACGGATCGAACCGGGCGAGCAGCGCGTTCGCCGCGCCGGGGTCGGCGATGGTGGAGACGATCGCCTTCCGCCCCGCCGCCGCGTACATCTCCGCGGACCCCAGCGCCACCGCGTAGTTCACCGCGGCGGACTGCGCGCCCTCGCTGGTGTGCGGGAAGCCGACCGCGATCCCGTTCCGGGTGGTCGTCACCGGCTTGGTGCCGGTCGCCGTGGTGGAGTTCCCCGTGCCGCCGCCGTTGTCGGAGCTGGTCCCGGAGCCGGAGCCGGAGCCGGAGTCGCCCGAGCCGGTCGTGGTGGCGTTGCCGCTGGTGCGGTTCAGCACCGCGACCGCTCCGACCAGCACCGCGACCACGGCCAGCACCGCGACCAGCGTCCGCAGGGGTCGCCGGGGCGCCGGCTCCGGCGGCTGTTCGCCCGCCGGGTACCGGGTACGCGTGTGCGGCTGGTCGTCGGGCACGGACACAGCGGCCCCCTTGGGACGAGAGGGTGGGCAGGAGAAGGGACGGAGGGACGGAACGCGGCACGGCAACGCTGGTGACAGGGTGTCACCCGGGCGGCCGCCCGTGGGGAGGGCGTGGCCGATCCGGTACGCGCTGTTCGAACGGGATGTCTGTCCGACGAATGATCAGATCGCCATCCCGTACACAATGGTGAACAACGTACCGAGTGATCCGATGATGAACACGCCGGTCAGACCGGCGACGATCAGTCCCTTCCCCTGCTCCGCGCTGAAGGTGTCGCGCAGTGCGGTCGCGCCGATCCGCTGCTTCGCCGCGCCCCAGATGGCGATGGCGAGGCAGCCGAGGATGGCCACCGCCATCACGACCTCCACCATGGTCTTGGCCTCGGAGCCGAGACTGGCGAACGGCCCCCAGTTGGGGGCGATCCCGCCGATGATGGTGTTGATGTCACCGTTGCCCGCGCTGAGATACATAGCAACCACCTACCTGATCATCATTCAAAGCCCTACGCCCGGCCGTGGAGTAGGGCTCGGCACTATTGTTGGCCAGATCCGAAGTCGACTTGGCCACTTTCCCGAGGATCGTTGTCCAGTTGTGTGCCGCAGGTGCCAGCATGGGGCCCCATGGGTCCCGCAGCCGCTCGGACGAGCGTATCGCTTACCGTGTGTATCACCGGTGATTGCGCAGAGCAACGCCCTGGTCCAGACTCTCTGAAGGTATCTGCGGGCAGCCGACGCACAGGACGGTGGCACATGCGTATCCCTTACCCGGTGCCGCGCCTCGCGCACCCGTTCGGTTCACGCCATTCTGCTCGGGGCTCCAGTGGTGCCGCAGGCGTGGCCTCATGACGCTCCGTCGGGCCTGGAGCCTGGTCGGCGGCGGGGGCATGGCCGCGGCCGGGGTGCTGCTGTTCCTGGTGGTCGGGACCTACTCCGCCTCCGGCTCGCTGGACCAGGCCCAGGCGCAGGGCGCGGTGCAGCTCGCCCCGGGCACGGTGCCCGCCTCCTACGCCCCGCTGATCCAGAAGTGGGGCACGCTCTGCCCGGAGCTGACGCCCCCTCTGCTCGCGGCGCAGATGTACCAGGAGAGCGGCTTCAACCCCAAGGCGGTCAGCCCGGTCGGCGCGCAGGGCATGGCCCAGTTCATGCCGGCCACCTGGGCGATCTACGGCGTCGACCCCACCCACACGCACACCCCCGACGTCTGGAACCCGGCCGACGCCATCCCCTCGGCCGCGACCTACGACTGCCAACTCGCCAAGGACACCAGCAGCGTCCCCGGCAACCACACCGCCAATATGCTCGCCGCCTACAATGCGGGCCCCTACGCGGTCATCAAGGCCGGCGGGGTGCCCCCCTACAAGGAGACCCAGGGGTACGTCAGCTCCATCACCAAGCTGGCCCAGTCCTTCACCGGCGCCACCGTCATCAGCTTCTCCGCGCAGGCGGCCGGGGCGATCTACTACGCCCAGCAGAAGCTGGGCACCCCCTATCTCTGGGGCGGCGAGGGCCTGGCCTCGCAGGGCTACCGGTTCGACTGCTCGGGGCTGACCCAGGCGGCGTTCGCCAGCGTCGGGATCACCCTGCCCCGGGTCGCCGCGGACCAGTGGTACGCCGGGCCGCATCCGAGCCGCAGTCAGCTGCAGCCGGGGGACCTGGTCTTCTTCTCGCACGACCCGCACGACCCGGCGCAGATCCACCATGTCGGCATCTATGTCGGCGGCGGCATGATGATCAACGCCCCGCACACCGGCGCGGTGATCCGCTACGACGCGATCGACTCCGAGGGCGACTACTTCGGCGCCACCCGGGTGACCGCCGGCGGCGCCGACGCACTGCCGACGCTGCAACCCGGCGGCGGCATCGCCAACGGGGGAGCGCTCGCGTCCAACTGACGGACCGGTGGATCGCAGGGCGAGACGGGCCGGGCATGACGGTCGAGCCGGAAGGGTCTTGTGGCGGACCCGTGAGGGTAGCGTCACGTTCGCATAACTAACCCCCGGCGACGGAACACTATGGGCGATTCCTGCCGTTGTGCCTGCTGGTGGGGGAGGACACTGGACCTTGCCGCAGCGGGGCCCCGGCGGCTGACTCGAACCACGGGCGGCTCGGGCGCGGACCGAGAGACGGTGGAGGTGTGGCGTGACGGCACTGCCGGTTGAGGGGGACGGGTCCATCGACTGGACGCTCGTCTCACATGTCAACGGCCTGGCCCGCGACCTCCCCGCCCCGGTCGACAGCGCGCTGGGCTTCCTCGGCGAGTACGGGGTGCCGCTGCTGTCGGTGCTGATGCTGCTGGCGACCTGGGTCTGGGCCCGGCGTCGGCCGGACGCGCCCGGCGCGGTGGCCGGGGTGCTCTGGGCCGGGGTCGCCGCAGGGACGGCGCTGATGCTGAACGTCCCGGTCCGCGCGCTGGTGCGGCGACCGCGCCCGTTCGTGGCCCACCCGGGCCAGCTGGACCTGCTGAGGAGCCATCAGGCCAACGGCTCCTTCGCCAGCGACCACGCGACCTTCACCATGGCGGTCGCGGTCGGCATCCTGCTGGTGAACCGCAGATACGGGCTGATCGCCATGGCGCTGGCCGGGTTCGAGGGCTTCCTGCGGGTCTTCATGGGGGTGCACTACCCCACCGACGTGATCGGCGGCTACGCCCTGGGCACCGCCACCACGCTGCTGCTGGCCCCGATCGCGATGGCGCTGCTGGTGCCGCTGGCGCACTCGGCGGCGCGGGGCCCGCTGGCTCCGCTGGTCCGGGCGCCGCGGCGCGGACGCGGCGCCCGGAGCGCCCCGGTGCCGGCCCCGGCCGGCGCGGACGGCCGCGACGGCGTCCGGGCGAACCGGGACGACCTGGCCGCATAGGCCTCTCCGACCAGGGTCGGTCGGGCCCGCGCCCGGTCACCCGGGCGGCCCGCTCGCGGCCGGGCCCCGGCCGGGGTCAGCCGAGCGGGACCGACTGCGGGAAGCGGAACAGCGCGCCCGGGTCGTACTGCTTCTTCACGCCCCGCAGCCGGGTCGCGTTGGCGCCGTAGTAGGCCTGCTCCCAGCCGCTGAGCCGGGGGTCGATGTAGTTCTGGTAGGCCTGCCCGCTGGCGTACGGGCGCATCGCGGTCCACACCCCGTCCAGCCAGGACCAGGAGCGGTCCGCCCCGGTTCCGCCGACCACCCCGTCCGGGTAGTTGGCGGTGTACTGGGCCAGGAACAGCCCGTTCCGGTGCACGAACGCGGTGTCCCCGGGCCGCACCCGGTTGATCGCGCCGCCGAGGGCGTCGAAGGCCACCCCCGCGCTGCCGCCCTGCGGGCCGGTCCTCGGGTACCGCTCCACCGCCGCGACCAGCGCCGCCGCGCCCGCCGCGGTGATCGGGCGGGTGAACACGTCCGACCGCGCCCCGTACGACTCGCGGGTGACCCGGCCGCCGGGCCGCTGCCCCGGCAGGCTGCCCGGCAGGTGCGCGGCGTCCTCGCTCCAGCCGGACACCCCGCCCATGACCTGCATGGTCTCCAGGTAGGAGGCGGTGTGCACGGTGTGCGCGGCGGGCGCCACGCCGAGCCGGTCGATCTGGTTGGCGAGGTCGTTCGCCGAGCCGAGGTAGTTGACCGTGCTGCCGAGCTGGGTCCTGCCGTCGGCCCAGACCAGCAGGTGCAGGTTGGCCCACAGCGCGTCGGGTGCGCTCGGCGCCCAGGCCTGCCAGGCCCGGACCACCGCCGCGGCCCGGGACCAGGGCCAGCTGAGGAAGGCGTAGGAGCACTGCGCGGCCGGGTGGGTGCGGAAGGACAGCGAGGTGACCACGCCGAAGTTGCCGCCGCCCCCGCCGCGCAGCGCCCAGAACAGGTCCGGGTCGCTGCTCGCGCTGACCCGGCGGGTCTTCCCCTCGGCGGTGACGATCTCGGCGCCGGTGAGGCTGTCGCAGGTCAGCCCGTAGGCGCGGCCGGTGACGCCGACTCCGCCGCCGAGGGCGAGCCCGGTCACCCCGACGGTCGGGCAGGAGCCGGCCGGTACGGTCACCCCGCGGGCGGCGAGCCCGGTGTAGACGTCGATCAGCCGGGCGCCCGCGCCGACCGTGGCCGAGCCGGAGGCGGTGGAGACGCCCGCGAGCCTGCCGACGTCCAGCACCAGGCCGCTGCCGGAGGACCAGCCCGCGTAGCTGTGCCCGCCGCTGCGGGCGGTCACCGGGACGTTGTGCTTCCGGGCGAAGGCCAGGCAGGTCGCCACGTCCTGGGCGCCGGCCACATAGGCCACGCCGCTCGGCGCGAGCGAGTCGAACCGGGGCTGGAACAGCCGCCGGGCCGAGGAGTAGCGGCTGTCGCCGGGGCGGATCAGCAGCCCGTCGAGGTCCTTGGCCAGCGCGGTCCAGTCGGCCGGTTTGGCCGGGGTCACCGCGGACGAGGCGGCGGGGCGGGCCGAGGACGGGGCGGCGTCGCCGGGTGACGCGCCGCCGCTGGAGGCGGCGGCCGGGCCCGCGGCGGGCTTGGCCGGCGAGCAGGCGGCCAGACCGGCCGCGCCCGCGGCGGTGAGCAGTCCGGCCCTGAGCACGGTCCTGCGGGTGGTCGTCGATTCGTCCATGCGCTCGCTCTCCGATCAGCGGGAGGCGGGGATCCGCTCCACAGTCAGGGACGGCGGAAGACTACCGACCGGTTGCCGCGCCGCTCGCCCGCGCGGGTAGGGCGGCGGACGGGCTGGCCAGCGCACGGATCGGTCACTGGCCGGTGTGCTGGGCCGCGTCCCTGCGGGACTTGTCCCGGGAGCGCCGGGCCGGGGCGTACCAGCCGCAGCTGCAGTGGGCGGTGCTGAACGAGCCCTTCTCCGCGATGCGGGTGGTGTGCGCGGGGGTGGGGGCCGTACCGGTTCCGGGGGGCTCCGCCGCGGGGTCGGTCCGTTCGCTTTCCACGTGCATCACGGTAACCCGGACGGCGGTGCGCGGTGGAGCGGCACCCGGATGCCGTAACTTCCGCCACACCCGCTCGTTTTCCATGGGAAGCCCGGTATCTGGTGTGTCCCTAGGGAGTTGCGTGGTCGTGGTGAATCGTCAGCCCGGTTCCCGAGGGGGCTCGCCGCGGCGTGCCCGTACCGCTGTGGTCGCCGTCGCCGCGGTGGGCCTGCTGGCCGGGTGCGCGAGCGCCGGCGGCGGCGCCAGTGCGGCGGCCGGGCTGAAGGGCAGCTCCTCGGACGTGCTGGCCGCCGACCCGCTCGCCGCGGTCAGGGCCGCCGCCGACATGACCGGGCGGACCGGCTCGGTGCAGGACGTGACCACCCTGCAGACGGTCTCCGGCAGCAAGAAGGTCGAGCTGCACGGCACCGCGGACTACGACTACACCACCCGGCTCGGCCGGATGGAGATCACCGTCCCGCCCGGCGGCACCACCAGCGGCAAGCTGGTCGAGGTGGTCAGCCCCGGCGTGGTCTACATGCAGAACAGCGGCGCCAAGGTCCCGGCCGGGAAGTGGGTCAAGGTCGACGTCCGGCAGCTCGCCGACGGCAACCTGGTCAGCAGCGGGGCGACGGATCCGGCCACCGCGGCCAACGCGCTGCGCGGCGCGGCCACAGCCGCCCTGGTCGGCTCGGAGACCGTGGACGGAGTGCTGCTCAAGCACTACAGGGGCACACTCGACCTGGCCAAGGCGGCGAGCGCGACCGGCGGCGGCGCGGGCACCGGGATGGAGCTGGCCGGGCGGACCTTCACCGTGAAGAAGATCCCCTACGACGTCTGGCTGGACCAGCACGGACGGATCCACCGGATCGTGGAGGTCTTCACCTTCAGCAGCACGGCCGGCTCCACCGCGGCGAAGGACCAGGTCCAGGTCACCTCGACCAGTGCCTTCTCCGGCTTCGGCAGCCCGGTCACGGTCTCCCTCCCGGCCGCGGCCGACGTGTACGGGACCCAGTCGGCGAAGTGAACGGCGGGTGACCGCGCGGGGGGGCGCCTGCCCCGAACGGGGGGTCCAGGAAATGACCCAGACGTGCCATGCGCGCCCCGCGTGCGCTCCCTACGCTGTAAGGAGTCGACTACCCGACGTTCCTGGGCTGCTTCCGTCGGCGTCCCGGGGCCTGACGAGGAGGTGGTTCGTGTGGCTGCGCACGACCAGGTTGCCCTCGCGGAGATCGACCTCTACGGCGATCTGATCATCGCGGCCGCGGCCACCCCGTTCGAGCGGCTGTCCGCCGACCGGATCGACCAGGTGCTGCGGGTCCGTCCCATCGGCCGCCTGGGGCAGGCGGATCCGGACGACGTCCGGATACCCGTCCAGCGGGATCCGGCCGAGTCCTAGCTTCTGAGCAGCCGCGCGATCGCGGCTGTGGCTTCCGCCACTTTGTCGTCGCCCTCGGGGCCCCCGTTGTTCACGGCCTCGGCGACGCAGTGCCGCAGGTGCTCCTCCAGCAGGCTCAGCGCGAAGGACTGCAGCGCCTTGGTGCTCGCCGAGACCTGGGTGAGGATGTCGATGCAGTAGACGTCCTGCTCCACCATCCGCTGCAGGCCGCGGACCTGACCCTCGATCCGGCGCAGCCGCTTGACGTGCGCCTCGCGCTGCGCGCTGTACCCGTGTGGACCCGCGTGTGCTTCGTCTTCCGCCACTGAACCATCGTAGGGTGCCTCCGGGCGGTACGGTCCCTGGTGCGCCCGTCGGCATGGAGAATCGTGGAGGCACTGTGAACACCAGTACGCGGTAAGCAAGGATGACTACCGAGGCACGGGTGCCGACGCTGCCCCACCCCGGTGGGCGCACCGACCACACGCAGCGCCTAGCATCGCCTCGACCGGCCCCTGTACTTCGGAGACCTCTGTGCGCATTCGTCTGACCCCCCGGGAGACGAGCTTCTATGACATGTTCGCCGCCTCGGCGAACAACCTCGTCACGGGTTCCAAGCTGCTGCTGGAACTGCTCGGCGCCGAGGTCTCCGCCCGGCCCGAGCTCGCCGAGCGGATGCGCGCCGCCGAGCACGCCGGCGACGACATCACCCACGGCATCTTCCACCAGCTGAACTCGTCGTTCATCACGCCGTTCGACCGCGAGGACATCTACAGCCTGGCCTCCTCGCTGGACGACGTCATGGACTACATGGAGGAGGCCGTCGACCTGGTCGTCCTCTACGAGATCGAGGCCCTGCCCAAGGGCGTCGAGCAGCAGATCGAGGTGCTGGCCAGGGCGGCCGAGCTGACCGCCGCGGCGATGCCGCACCTGCGCACCATGGACAACCTCGCGGAGTACTGGATCGAGGTCAACCGGCTGGAGAACCAGGCCGACCAGATCCACCGCAAGCTGCTGGCCCACCTCTTCGGCGGTGCCTACGAGGCGATCGAGGTGCTGAAGCTCAAGCAGATCGTGGACGTCCTCGAAGAGGCCGCCGACGCGTTCGAGCACGTGGCCAACACGGTGGAGACCATCGCCGTCAAGGAGTCCTGAGCCACCGATGAACATGCTCGGACTCATCCTGGTGGTGGGCGTGGCGTTCGGCTTCGCCTACACCAACGGATTCCACGACTCGGCCAACGCCATCGCCACCTCGGTGTCGACCCGGGCGCTGACCCCCAAGGTCGCGCTGATGATGGCGGCGGTGATGAACCTGGCCGGCGCCTTCCTCGGGGTCGGCGTGGCGCAGACGGTCAGCAAGGGCATCATCGAGACGCCGCACGGCACCAAGGGGATGGTCATCCTCTGGGCGGCGCTGATCGGCGCGGTCACCTGGAACCTGGTCACCTGGTACTTCGGCCTGCCGTCCTCCTCCACCCACGCGCTGTTCGGCGGGATGGTGGGCGCGGCGCTGGTCGGCGGGACGGATGTGATCTGGTCCGGGGTCTGGGAGAAGGTGGTCATCCCGATGATCACCTCGCCGATCGTCGGCCTGGTGCTCGGCTTCGCGGTGATGCTGGCGATCATGTGGGTCTTCCGCAGGGCCAACCCGCACCGGGCCAAGCGCAACTTCCGGATGGCGCAGACGGTGTCCGCGGCGGCGATGGCGCTGGGCCACGGCCTGCAGGACTCGCAGAAGACCATGGGCATCGTGGTGATGGCGCTGACCATCTCCGGCCACTACTCCGGGACCGACATCCCGTTCTGGGTGAAGGTCAGCACCGCGCTGGTGCTGTCGCTGGGCACCTGGGCCGGCGGCTGGCGGATCATGCGGACGCTGGGCCGGAAGATCATCGAGCTGGACCCGCCGCAGGGCTTCGCGGCCGAGTCGGTGGCCGCGTCGATCCTCTACGTCACCGCCTACGCCTACAAGGTGCCGGTGTCCACCACCCACATCATCACCTCGGCGATCATGGGCGTCGGCGCGACCAAGCGGGTCCGCGCGGTCCGCTGGGGGGTCGCCAAGAACATCGTGATCGGCTGGTTCCTGACCATGCCGGCCGCGGGGCTGGTCGCCGCGGTGGTGTTCTGGATCAGCTGGGCGATCATCGGCTGAGCCGCGCCGCCGTGCCGCCGCCGCGCCGCCGTGCCGCCGCCGCGCCGCCATGGCGAAGGGCCCGTCCCCGGTCACCCGGGGACGGGCCCTTCTGTGCTCCGTGGCGGCACCGCCTAGCAGCGCCACGGAGCCGTTCGCGGGGCCGCGGCTCAGCCGAAGCGGCCGGAGATGTAGTCCTCGGTGGCCTGGACCGACGGGTTGGAGAAGATCTTCTCGGTGGCGTCGATCTCGATCAGGCGGCCCGGCTGGCCGACCGCCGCGAGGTTGAAGAACGCGGTGCGGTCGCTGACCCGGGCGGCCTGCTGCATGTTGTGGGTCACGATGACGATGGTGAACTGCTCCTTGAGGGTGCCGATCAGGTCCTCGATGGCGAGGGTGGAGATCGGGTCGAGCGCGGAGCAGGGCTCGTCCATCAGCAGCACCTGGGGCTCGACCGCGATGGCGCGGGCGATGCAGAGCCGCTGCTGCTGGCCGCCGGAGAGGCCGGCGCCGGGACGGTCGAGCCGGTCCTTGACCTCGTTCCAGAGGTTGGCGCCGACCAGCGAGCGCTCCACCGCCTCGTCGATCAGCTTCTTGTTGCGCACCCCGTTGAGCTTGAGGCCCGCCGCCACGTTCTCCTTGATGGACATGGTGGGGAACGGGTTGGGGCGCTGGAAGACCATGCCGACGGTGCGGCGGACGGCCACCGGGTCGACCCCGGTGCCGTACAGGTCCTCGTCGTCCAGCAGCACCTTGCCCTCGACCCGGGCGCCGGGGACGACCTCGTGCATCCGGTTGAGGGTGCGCAGGAAGGTGGACTTGCCGCAGCCGGACGGGCCGATGAAGGCGGTCACGGAGCGGGGTTCGACGGTCATCGAGATGTCCTCGACCGCCCGGAAGTTTCCGTAGAAGGCGTTCAGCCCGCTGACGTCGATGCGCTTGGCCATGATGTTCGATCCTGTTCTGAAGTCTGGGTGGGTGACCAGTGCGCGTCAGCGCGAAGCCTTGGGGGCCTTCCAGCGGGCGATCCCGCGGGCGACCAGGTTCAGCAGCATGACCAGCACGATCAGCACCAGCGCCCCGCCCCAGGCACGGGCCTCGGAGGCGTCGGTCCCGTTGCCGTACTGCTGGTAGACGTACAGCGGCAGCGAGGACTGCGGGTCCTTGAACGGGTTGGTGTTGATCAGGTCGGTGCCGAAGACCAGCATCAGCATGGGCGCGGTCTCGCCGATGATGCGGGCGATGGCCAGCATGACGCCGGTGGTGATGCCGCCGATGGCGGTCGGCAGCACGATCCGGAGGATGGTCAGCCACTTCGGCACGCCCAGGGCGAGGCTGGCCTCGCGCAGCTCGTTGGGGACGAGCTTGAGCATCTCCTCGGTGGAGCGGACCACGACCGGCAGCATCAGGATGATCAGCGCCAGGCTGCCGGCGAAGCCGGTGTAGCTCTGGTTCAGGATCACGATCCAGAAGGTCAGGATGAACAGGCCGGCGACGATCGACGGCACGCCGGTCATCACGTCGACGAAGAAGCTGACGGCCTTGGCCAGCGGGCGGCCCGCGCCGTACTCGACCAGGTAGACCGCGGTGAGGATGCCGACCGGGGCGGCGATCAGGGTGGCGATGCCGACCTGCTCCAGGGTGGCGATCAGGGCGTGGTAGAGCCCGCCGCCGGTCTGGTTGGAGGCGATGCCGTTCATCGAGTGGGTCAGGAAGTCGATGTTGATGACTCCGATGCCCTGCTTGACGGTGTAGTACAGCAGGCCGACCAGCGGCAGCAGCGCCAGCAGGAAGGCCACCCAGACCAGGCTGCCGACCAGGCCGTTCTTCGCCTGGCGGGCGCCCTCGACGCGGCGGGCCAGCAGGTACTGGCCGCCGACGAAGAAGATCGCGGCCATCAGCCCCCACTGCAGCTTGCTGCTGATGGAGAAGCCCAGGCCCAGGGCGACGGCCAGGGCGGCGGCGCCGACCACGGTGGCGGCGGGGGTCCAGCGCGGGAGCCGCCGCTCGACCAGGGAGCCGGACAGGGCGGAGCCGTGCGCCGGACGCGGGGACGTGGTGGTGGACATCAGGCGTTCGCCCCCGAGTATTCCTTGCGACGGGCGATGATCAGGCGAGCACCGCCGTTGACCAGCAGCGTGATCAGGAAGAGGACCAGGCCGGAGGCGATCAGCGCGTCCCGGCCGACCCCCTGCGCCTCGCCGAACTGCGTGGCGATGTTCTGCGCGATGGTGCTGCCGCCGGGTGCGGTCAGGTGCAGGCTGAACACCAGGTTCGAGGACAGCACGGTGGCCACGGCCATGGTCTCGCCGAGCGCGCGGCCGAGGCCGAGCATCGAGGCGCTGATGATGCCGGAGCGGGCGAAGGGCAGGACCGAGGTCCTGATCACCTCCCAGCGGGTGGCGCCGAGCGCCAGCGCCGCCTCCTCGTACATCCGGGGGACCTGGAGGAAGATCTCACGGGTCACCGCGGTGACGATGGGGAGGATCATGATGGCCAGCAGCACGCCGACGGTGAACAGGCTGCGCGGCTGGGTGCCGGCCTGGTCGCCCTCGCTGAAGATGTAGGTCCAGCCGAAGTAGGTGTTCAGCCAGGCGTTGGTGCCGAGCATGTGCGGCACCAGGAACAGCGCGCCCCAAAGGCCGTAGACGATGCTGGGGACGGCGGCGAGCAGGTCCACCACGTACCCCAGCGCCTGGGCCATCCGGCGCGGCGCGTAGTGCGAGATGAACAGGGCCACGCCGATGGACACCGGCACGGCCAGCACCATGGCGATCAGCGCGCTGACGATGGTGCCGAAGGCGAGCAGCGCGATGCCGAAGTCCGGCGGGGTGCCGATCGCGGTGTTCCAGTTGAAGCTGGTGAGGAAGTTGCCGGTGTCGGCGTGGATCGCGATGACCGAGCGGATGCTCAGGAAGATCGCGATGGCGGCCATGATCACCAGCAGCAGGATGCCGGATCCGCGCGACGAGGCGGAGAACAGCAGGTCGCCGAGGCGGGACGAGCCCTTTCCGCTGAGCCTGGACGCGGCGGTGCCCCGCCGGGGTGCGCGAGGCGATGCGGCGAGGTCCTGGCTGGGGGGCACGTCCGCAGGGGGTGCCGTTTCTGGTATTTCCATGACTTCTCCGGTCTGATGGCGGCATCGGACAGACGCCGCCTGGCGGCGGTGCACCGGACTGGTGTGGGTGGTGGGACGGTGGTGCGGGAGGGGCTGGTGTCGGCGCCGTCCGGTCCTGCCTCCCCCCTGAGGGCGGGACCGGACGGCGCCGGGCTTCGGTGGGCCCGCGGGCCCGGTCCGACTAGGCCAGGGCGGCGATCGCGGCCTGGACCTTGGCCTGCAGGGTGGCGGGCAGCGGGAAGTAGCCGAGCGAGGCGACCGACTGCTGGCCGGCGGTGCTGACGGTGTAGTTCAGGAAGGCCTTCAGGGCCGGCAGGGTGGCGGCCTTGTTGCCCTTGTCGCAGGCGATCTCGTAGGTGACCAGGATGATCGGGTAGGCGTTGTCGGCCTTGGTCGCGTAGTTGAGCTTGAGCGACAGGTCGGCGCCGGTGCCGACGACCGGCGCGTCGGCCGCGGCGGCCGAGGCGTTGGCGGCGGTGGCGTCGACCGGGGCCGAGGCGCCGGTGGCGATCTTCGCGGTGGAGATGTTGCCCGCGGTGGCGTAGGAGAGCTCGAAGTACGAGATCGCGCCGGGGACCTTCTTGACCTGGGCGGCGAGGCCCGAGGAGCCGTTCGCGGACTGGCCCGACTTGGCCGGCCACAGCTTGTTGGCCTGGTACGGGAAGTCGGAGGCCGCGGTCGCCGCCAGGTAGGCGGTGAAGTTGGCGGTGGTGCCGGAGCCGTCCACGCGGTGGAAGGTCTGGATGGCCAGGCTCGGCAGGGTGGCGCTCGGGTTGAGCGCCTTGATGGCCGGGTCGTTCCACTTGGTGATCTTGCCGTTGAAGATCTTCGCCAGGGTGGGGGCGTCCAGGATCAGGCCGGTCACACCGGGGAGGTTGTAGCCGATGGCGATGGGGCCGCCGATCATCGGCAGGTCGATGCCCTGGCCGCCGGGGCAGGCGGCCTTGGTGGCGGCGAAGTCGGCGGCCTGCATCGCGGCGTCGGAGCCGGCGAAGGCGACCTTGCCGGACTCGAAGCTGGTGATGCCGGCGCCGGAGCCGTTGGCGTTGTAGTTCACCGTGACGCCGGGGCACTTGGCCTGGAAGTCCTTGACCCACTGGGTGACCGCGTTGGCCTGGGCGGTGGAACCCGCGCCCAGCAGCTGGCCGCTGCCGCAGTCGGCACTGGCGGCCGCACTGGTACCGGCGGCAGCAGCGGAGGTGGTGCTGCTCGACGTCGTGGAGTTGTTGTCCGAGCCGCACGCCGCGAGCGTCAGCGAGCTGACGACCGCCACGGCGCCGATGGCGAGGGCCTTGGTGCGGCCGTTCCGCTGGAGCTTCACTTGGTGTCCCTTTCTGGGGGCCCGCAGATGCCGGGCTCCGTAAGGGGAACGCCGCTGACCTGGGGGCTTCGCTGTGGATCGAGGGCCTTGCGGCCTTCGGTACTCAGGACGTTAGGCGGGGGAGGTGAAGCGATGGGCCAGCACAAGTGAACGAGAGGTGAACCTCGGACGGACGCCGGGATACGCCGCGCGGTAGTAACGGTTCCGCCACGACCGCAACACGGCGTGGTTAAGACGGGCATTGTGACGGGTCGTCAGTCCTGCTCGGACTTCAGCAGGAGCAGCAGCTGGTCCACCAGCTCCCGGTCGTGCCCGTAGCTGAGCCGGGTCCGGGCCGACGAGGCCGGCAGCCACACCAGCCGGTCCACCTCGCGGTTGGCGGCGAAGGCCCCGCCGACGGCGACCGCGGCCCAGTAGCGGACCCGCTTGGGCCGCCCCTTCACCCGGTAGTGCTGGGTCGGCAGCCGGAACCGCAGCTCGACCACCAGGCCGGTCTCCTCCAGCGCCTCCCGCCGGGCCGCGTCCCGGTGCCGCTCTCCCGGCTCCAGCTTGCCCTTGGGGAAGCTCCAGTCGCACCACTTCGGACGGTGCACCAGGGCCAGCTCCGGTTCACCCGAACGAGTCGGGGCGGGTCGCCACAGCACCACCCCCGCCGCCCGGATCCGGTCCTGGGGCTTCAGCGATTCGTCAGCCATGTGTCGGTCAGCCATCCGGAGCGGTCGAGGTCGGGCCAGGCGCTGCTGAAGGCGTGCCGCGCGGCTTCCACCTCCAGTCGTTGATCAGCATGGACCACGCCGAGGACGTACGCGGTGGCGGGGGTGATCCTCGGGGTCAGCGCGGCCAGCGCGGCGGCCTCGGCGGCCTCGGCGGCGTCCCGGTGCCGGGCCAGCGTCCGGGCCAGGTCGCTGAGCGCCGCGGCCGGACGGGTGGCCCTGGTGCCGAGCAGGGGCCCGCACACCTCCAGCGCGTACTGGGTGCGCAGCACCAGCCCGCGCAGCTGCTGCCAGGGCTGGTCGTCGCCCGGGTCGTGCAGCATGTCGCCGCTGTACGGGACCGCGCCGCGGTCGAGCGGCAGCGCCCGCACCGCGCTGACCAGGGCGGTCGCCTCGGCCACCGCGCACGGCAGCAGGGCGGCCACCGGGGCCGCCTCGGCGCCGGGACGCAGCGGCAGGTCGGAGACCAGCAGGGTCATCCGGTCCGCGAGCGCGTGGAACCGGGCCGAGCCGAGTTCCTGCAGCGCGGTGGTGTGGGCCCGGGAGCGGCCCAGGGTGAGCTGGCGTTCCAGCAGCGCCCTGGCCTTCGGCGCGCCCGGGTGCCGGGCCAGCAGTCCCTCCGCCTCGCGCTGCTGCGGGACCGGGCCCGCGGTGCGCTCGGTGCCGGTGGCGTCGGCGCAGGTGAGCGAGTCCAGGCTGGTCAGCAGCCGGGCCAGGCGGCGGCTGTAGGCCCGCTCCTGGCCGAGCAGGCCGCCGAGCCGGGCCAGCTCCTCGCGCAGCTCCTGCGACCAGGCCGGGTCGAGCAGCTGCTCGAAGGTGTGCAGGGCTGCGCCGACCCGGCGCAGCGTGTGCAGGTCCACCGAGGGCAGCTCGCGGAGGAAGCCGCCCGCCTCGGCGGCGAGGTGGGCCGAGAGCGCCCGGGTGGCCGGGGTGCCCTCGTCGAGCGGGGTGCCGGCCAGCCCTTCGCCGCCCGGCGGAGCCTGCGTGGCGAGGGGTGTGTCGGTCATGGTGCGTAAGTCCCCGTGGTTGTCGTTGGCGGCCTCTGCGGTGCTGGCCTGCCCTGGCGGGCTGTCAGGCGGTCGAGCCACTCTGGCCCCAGCCGCCGGTGCTGCGCTTGCGTCGGCGCGACTCGATCAGCAGTTCCTGCACGTTGCGCAGGGGTCTGCCGTCCGCGTCCTGCGCGTGTCTGGTCCAGGTCCCGTCGGGGCCGAGGTGCCAGGAGGAGGTGTCGTCGGCGGTGCCGAGCTCCAGCAGCCCGGCCAGTTCGGCCCGGTGGCCCGGGTCGGTGACCCGGAGCAGGGCCTCGATCCGCCGGTCCAGGTTGCGGTGCATCATGTCGGCGCTGCCGATCCACACCTCGGGGTCGCCGCCGTTGCCGAAGACGAAGATCCGGGAGTGCTCCAGGAAGCGGCCGAGGATGCTGCGGACCCTGATGTTCTCGGACAGGCCGGGGACGCCGGGGCGGACCGCGCAGATGCCGCGGACCCAGATGTCGACCGGGACGCCCGCCTGGGAGGCCCGGTAGAGGGCGTCGATGACGGCCTCGTCCACGATCGAGTTGACCTTGAACTGGATCCGGGCCGGGCGTCCGGCGCGGTGGTGCGCTATCTCCTCGTGGATCCGGTCGGTCAGGCCCTGCCGCAGCGAGCGCGGGGCGACCAGCAGCCGGCGGTAGGACTCCCGGCGGGAGTAGCCGGAGAGCCGGTTGAACAGGTCCGAGAGGTCCGCGCCGACCTGCGGGTCCGCGGTGAGCACGCCCAGGTCCTCGTACATCCGCGCGGTCTTGGGGTGGTAGTTGCCGGTGCCGACGTGGGCGTAGCGGCGCAGGGTGTCGCCCTCCTGGCGGACCACCAGCGACAGCTTGCTGTGCGTCTTCAGCCCGACCAGGCCGTAGACCACGTGGCAGCCGGCCTCCTCCAGCTTGCGGGCCCACTTGATGTTGGCCTGCTCGTCGAACCGCGCCTTGATCTCGACCAGCACCAGCACCTGCTTGCCGGACTCGGCGGCGTCGATCAGCGCGTCCACGATCGGCGAGTCGCCGGAGGTCCGGTAGAGGGTCTGCTTGATCGCCAGCACGTCCGGGTCGTTGGCGGCCTGTTCCAGGAACGCGGTGACCGAGGTGGAGAAGCTGTCGTAGGGGTGGTGCAGCAGCACGTCGCGCTCGCGGACGGCGGCGAAGATGTCCGGCTGCGAGGCGGACTCCACGTCGGAGAGCCCGCGCGCGGTGCCGGCCACGAACGCCGGGTACTTCAGCTCCGGGCGGTCAAGGCCGGCGATGGCGAACAGCCCGGTCAGGTCCAGCGGTCCGGGCAGCGGGTAGACCTCGGCCTCGGTGATGTTCAGCTCGCGGATCAGCAGGTCGAGTACGTAGGGGTCGATCGACTCCTCGACCTCCAGCCGCACCGGCGGGCCGAAGCGACGCCGCATCAGCTCCTTCTCCAGTGCCTTGAGGATGTTCTCGGTGTCGTCCTCCTCGACTTCGAGGTCCTCGTTGCGGGTCACCCGGAAGGCGTGGTGCTCCAGCACCTCCATGCCCGGGAACAGCTCCTCCAGGTGCGCGCCCATCACGTCCTCCAGCGGGACGTAGCGCTGCGGGGAGGCCTCCAGGAAGCGGCTCAGCGTCGGCGGGACCTTCACCCGGGCGAAGTGCTTGTGCCCGCTGACCGGATTGCGGACCACCACGGCCAGGTTCAGCGACAGCCCCGAGATGTACGGGAAGGGGTGCGCCGGGTCGACCGCCAGCGGGGTGAGCACCGGGAAGATCTTCTGCCGGAACAGCGTCAGCAGCCGCCCCTGCTCCTTGTCGCTCAGCTCGGACCAGCGCACCAGTTCGATGCCCTCGGCGGCCAGCTCGGGCAGCAGGTCCTGGTGGAAGCAGGCGGCGTGCCTGGCCATCAGCTCCCGCGAGCGGGTCCATATCTGGTCCAGCACCTCGCGCGGCTGGAGCCCGGCGGCGGAGCGCTGGGCCACCCCGGTGGCGATCCGGCGCTTCAGCCCCGCCACCCGGACCATGAAGAACTCGTCCAGGTTGCTGCCGAAGATCGCCAGGAACTTGACCCGCTCCAGCAGCGGGGTGGCCGGGTCCTCGGCCAGTTCCAGCACCCGCTCGTTGAAGGCCAGCCAGCTGCGCTCGCGGTCCAGGAAGCGGCCCTGCGGCAGCTCCTCCTCGACGTCCTCCTGCTCCCGGACGTCGGGGAGCAGTACCGTGACGTTGGCGGGGACCGGGACGGGCGTGGGTGCGGGGCTCGGCGAGGGGGCGGGTGCGGCGGTCATGGCGGGCGGCTCCTCCTGCAGGGGGTCTTCCGGTGGTGTCATGGTCCCTGCGGGTTGCATTTCGCGATCTTTGCAACGGCGTCTGAACTCAGGGTGAACTGAGGGTGGCCTGAAGGAAAGCTGAGGCGGACGGCTCAGGGCAGGCGGTTCGGCGGCTCACGCGGCGGCCCCGACCCGGAACATCAGGTCCACCTCGTACACCGTGAAGCCCATCCGTTCATATACCCGCACGGCGGCCGGGTTATCGGCGTCCACGTACAGCAGTACCGTCTCCAGCTTCCGCTCTCCGCCGAGGTGGCGCAGGCCGACCGCGGTGAGCGCCCGCCCCAGGCCACTGCCCTGCTCGGACGGGTGCACCCCGACCACGTAGACCTCTCCCGTGGCCCCCTCCACCTTGGTCCAGTGGAAGCCGACCATCCGCCCGTCCCGGACGGCCAGGAAGAAGCCGTCGGGGTCGAACCAGGGCTCGGCGATCCGGTCCGCCAGGTCCTGCCGGGTCCAGCCGCCCTGCTCGGGGTGGTGCGCGAAGGCGGCGGCGTTCAGCGCCAGCCACTCCTCCTCGTCCCGGCCGGGGACGAAGGTCCGCAGCGCGATGCCGTCCGGCAGCTCCGCGGAGAGCTCCTCGACCGGCAGCGGCCTGCGCATCTGCCGCAGCTCGCGGACCAGCTCCATGCCCAGCGCCGCGGCCAGGTGCAGGGCCGCGGGGTGGCCGCCGTGCGCCCACAGCTGCCGCGCGCCGGCGGACACCGCCGCGCTGACCAGCGCCCGGCCGTAGCCCTCGCCGCGCCGGGCCGGGGCCACCACCAGCTCGGCCGTGCCGCCCGCGTCCAGTTGGCCGTAGCCGACCAGCTCGGCGCCGTCGTACTGGAGCAGGTGCCGAACCCCGCCCGCCGCCCCGCCGCCCCCGCCGTCCGCGCGGCCCGCGCCGTCCCCGCGCCCGCCGTCCACGCTGCCCCCGTGCCCGCCGCCCCCGCCGTCCGCGCCGTTCCCGCCGGGTCGGGCCCCGCGCAGGGCCAGCCGTCCCTGCTCCGAGACCGCGGCCTTGCCGTCCGCCCCGGCCGCCGCCTCCAGCAGCGCCCCCACGGCCGCCCGCTGCCCGTCGTCCACCGACCCCACCACCACGACTGCGTCCATGGCACCGACCCTACGTCCGTACGGTGCGTCAGGCGGCCCGCGCCGGGACGACGGCGATGGCCGCGAGGGCGCACCCGGCGGCGCAGGCGAAGGCGGTGCCGTAGCCCGAGGCGGTGATGATCGCGCCGACCACCGGCGGCGCCAGCGAGCCGGTCAGGTTCTGGCCGATGTTCTGCACCCCCAGCGCCCGGCCCGCCCAGTGCGGACCGGCCAGTTCGGCCACCGAGGTGAAGGAGAGCCCGTTGGTGCTCGCCGACAGCCCGCACAGCGCGATCAGCACCACCACCGAGGCGGCCGAGGGCCACCAGGCCGCGAACCCGGCCAGCAGCAGCGACAGCAGCCCGACCGCCAGGGCCAGCACCCGCATCGGCCGCAGCCGGCTGCCGACCGCGTCGGACCAGCGGCCCGCGCCGATCCGGCAGACCGCGGCCAGGCCCTGGCCGACCGCCATCAGCTGCCCGGCCGCGACCGGCGACCAGTGCCGCACGTCGGTCAGGAAGACCAGCCCGAACGCGCCCACCGTGAACTGCGGCCAGACCAGCAGCGCGGACGAACCGTGGATCCGCCACAGCGTCGCCGCGTGCCGATACGGCGAGACCGGCTTCGCCCCGCCGGGGGCGGCGGCCGGCGGCCGGGGAGGGTCCACCACCAGCAGCGCGGTCAGCGCCGCCATCACCCCGCTCAGCACGGTCACGAACAGCAGCGCCCCGTGCAGCCCGTAGGCCGCGGCCAGCGGCGGCATCGACACCGCGGCCACCAGCATCCCCAGCGGGGTCGAGGTCTGCCGGATGCCCATCGCCAGACCCCGCTGCTCGGGCCCGAACCAGCCCAGCACCACCCGTCCGCTGGCCGCCGAGACCGACGCCCCGGCCGCGCCGGCCAGCGCGAACATCAGCCCCAGCAGCACCAGCCCGTGCACCAGCAGGGCCCCGACCAGCGCCAGCGTGGCCAGGCCGAGGCCGCTGGCCAGCACCACCCGCTCGCCGTGCCGGTCGGCGGCGGCGCCCCAGGCGTACAGGGTCAGCAGCAGGCCGACGGTGGGGCAGGCGACCAGGATCCCGGCGTGTGCCAGGTCCAGGCCCTCGCTCCGGCGCAGTACCGGGATCAGGTAGGGCAGCCCGTAGACGAAGGCGAACGAGCTGGTCTGCGCGGCGGTGCCGAGCGCCAGCATCAGCCAGCGGCGGTTCCCGCCCGGGTCGGGTATCGGGTTCGGCGGACGGGTGCCGAGGGTGCGCTGACTGGCCATGACTGTCTCCCGCAGGTCCGGTGGACGATGCGGCCATCATGGCGGGGTATCCGAGGGTTGGGACGAGTTATTTCAGATGCTGGACACGATGTCAGCGGCCGGGACCGTCGGCGGGGTCGGCGGCGGCGGCGTCGGAGCGCCCGGCAGCCGCACCGTCGCCAGCGCGCCGCCGGTGCTGCCGTCCGCCCCCGGCTCGGCCGCCGCGAGGGTGACCTCGCCGCCCGCCTCGCGGACCGTCTGCGCCACGATCGCCAGGCCGAGACCCGACCCCGGCATCTGCCGGGCCGAGGGCGAGCGCCAGAACCGGTCGAACACATGTGGCAGGTCCTCGGCCGGGATGCCGGGCCCGCGGTCCCGCACGGTCAGCGTGCCGGCCTGCAGCCGGACGTCGATCGCGCCGCCGGGCGGGCTGAACTTCACCGCGTTGTCCAGCAGGTTGATCACCGCGCGCTCCATCGCGTGCGCGTCCGCCCGGACGTACCAGGGCCGGACGTCCACGGCGAAGGCCAGGCCGGGGCCGCGGAGCCGGGCGCGGTCCAGCGCGCGGGCGACGATGTCGTGCAGCGGCAGCACCTCCAAGGGCTTGGAGCCCTTCGGGCGGGACGGCCGGGACAGCTCCAGCAGGTCGCCGATGAGCGTGGACAGCTCCACCATCTGCGACTTCATATTGCCGAGCATTCTGGTCCTGGTCGCCTCCGGCAGCGCCCGCCCGGTCTCCTCGCTGCGCACCAGCAGGTCGACGTTGGTCCGCAGCGAGGTCAGCGGGGTGCGGAGCTCGTGTCCGGCGTCGGCGATCAGCTGCGACTGCCGGTCCCGGGAGCTGGCCAGCGCGGTGCTCATCGAGTTGAACGACTCGCCGAGCCGCGCGATCTCGTCCGTCCCGGACACGGCGATGGTCGTGCCGGGCTCCTGGGTGCGGGTGATCTCCTCCACCGCCTCGGTCAGCCGGTCGACCGGCTTGAGCGCCGCCCGTGCCACCAGCAGCCCGATGCCGGCCGCGCCCAGCGCCCCGGCGATCGCGACGCCGCCCAGCACCAGCAGCAGTGTCTGCAGGGAGCTCTGGATGTCGGAGAGCGGATAGGCCAGGAGCGCGACCACCGGCGTGCCGTCGTCGAGCTCGCCGGTCTGGACCCGCACCAGGACGGGTTTGCCGGAGGTGTCGGTTCCGTTGCGGATGTGCGGGGTCGGTGTGGTCAGGTCACTGGGCTCGGGGTTGATGCCGACGGTGCCGTTCGAGAGGATGCACACGTTCTGGCCCGGCCTCGACGGGATGAGCAGCTGTGACGGCAGCAGGGTCGTCTGGCCGTGGCCCTTCGCGGGCCGCCCGAACGGGGTGCTGTTGGCGGGGTTGGCACTGTTGATCGCCGCCGCGGCAGTGGCCGACGCCGCGCAGGTCGGGGATTTGATCGAATTGATCTCCGTGTTCGTGAGCGTGGCCCTGGCCTGGCTGTACAGCTGGTTCCTGACGATGAACCAGCAGGACAGGGCGCAGACCAGGATCGCCACCGCGACCGCCGCCGCGGTGAGCACGGACAGCCGTCCGCGGAGCGACATCCGGCTGAACCAGCCGCCGGAGCGCCGCTCCGGGACCGCCTCCGCCGCAGTGGTGTCACTCACGTGCCGACACCCGCGCGGAGCGCGTACCCCACCCCGCGCACGGTGTGCACCAGCCGCGGCCGGCCCCCGGCCTCGGTCTTCCGGCGCAGGTACATCACGTACACGTCGAGCGAGTTGGACGACGGCTCGAAGTCGAAGCCCCAGACCGCCTTCAGGATCTGCTCCCGGGTCAGCACCTGGCGCGGGTGCGCCAGGAACATCTCCAGCAGCATGTACTCGGTGCGGGTCAGCTCGACCGGCGCCCCGCCGCGGGTGACCTCCCGGGTGGTGGTGTTCATCCGCAGGTCCTCGAACGACAGCACCTCGTCCTCGGCCGCCCCGGCGGCCCCGACCGCGTGCGCGATCGTGCTGCGCCGCAGCAGCGCCCGGACCCGGGCCAGCAGCTCGTCCAGTTCGAACGGCTTGGCCAGGTAGTCGTCCGCGCCCACGTCGAGCCCGGTCACCCGGTCGCCGACCGCGTCCCGAGCGGTCAGCATCAGCACCGGGACGGAGTCCCCCCGCGCCCGCAGCCGCCGGACCGTGGTCAGCCCGTCCAGCCGCGGCATCATGATGTCGAGCAGCACCAGATCCGGCGCGTGCGCCGAGATCGCGTCCAGCGCCTCCAGGCCGTCCGAGGCGGTGGTCACCTCGTAGCCCTCGAAGGCGAGGCTGCTCTCCAGCGCGTCGCGCAGGGCGGGTTCGTCGTCCACGACGAGCACGCGTGCGAGCGCCTCGTCCGTACCGTGGGGCTCGTTCCCGCCTGGCTGGGCTGCTGCGGCAGTCATCTGGGGTTTCCTCGGGTTTCCTCGGTGGCGATCGGACGCCACGATGGCATCCCCCGCCGATTCTCCGTCAACGACGCGCCCGTCGGCAGGCGCATCGATGCGCCCCGCCGGAGCGGGGCGCATCATCCGTGCCCCCTGAGGTCAGGAGTTGACGCTCTGTCCGTTCTGCAGTTGCGGCAGTACCGCCTTCACCGCGTTGATCGGGATGGCGAAGCCGAGCCCGACGCTGCCGGCCTGGCTGCCGGAGCTCTGGCTGTCCGAGGAGGAGTACATCGACGCGTTGATGCCGATGACCTGCCCGGCGCTGTTGAGCAGCGGGCCGCCGGAGTTGCCGGGGTTGAGCGAGGCGTCGGTCTGGATCGCGCTGTAGGTCGCGGTCTGCGTCCCGGAGCCGGAGCCCGAGCCGTTGCCGCCGGAGCCGTTGCCGCCCCGGCCGTAACCGCCGCCGCCCTGCTCGCCCTGCCAGCTGGGGAAGCCGTAGCCGCCGTTCTGCTGCACGGTGCTCTCGCTGACGTCCACGGTGACCTTGCGGTTCAGCGCGCTGACGATGCCGGAGGTGACGGTCCCGGTCAGGCCGTCCGGGTTGCCGATGGCGACGACCGAGTCGCCGATGGCCATGGTGCCGGAGTTGCCGAGCGAGGCCGGCTTGAGGCCGCTGACGCCCGCGGCCTTGACCACCGCGACGTCGAGGCCGGCGTCGGTGCCGACGATGCCGGCACTGGCGGTCTTGCCGTCATTGAAGGTGATCTTGATGGTGGCGCTGCTGTCGCCGGCCGCCGCCGAGATGACGTGGTAGTTGGTGAGGATCTGGCCGGTCGAGGTCAGGATGATGCCGGTGCCGATGTCCTCGCTGTTGCCCGAGTCCACCGTGATCTGCACGGTGCTGGGCGAGACGGCGGCGGCGATCGCGGCGGTGTTGCTGGTGGTCTTGGAGTCCGAGGTGACCACGGCCGAGGTGCTGTAGTCGGCGCCGGAGTCGCTGCGGTTGGCGCTGATCACGCCGCCGGCCACTCCGCCGACCAGCGCGGAGACCAGGGCCACCGCGGCCACCAGCGCCGCCGGGCGGCGGAGCCTGCTGCGCTTGGGCGCGGGCTCGGCCGCGTGGTGCGACGGGTCGCCGGGAATCCCGCCCCCGCCCCCCATGCCGTGGCTGCCGCCGGCCCCGTGCCCGCCGTCGCCGAAGTCGGTGCTGTACGTGTACGGCGACGCGGTGGGGAGGACCGTGCCCTCGATCGGGCGCTCGTGCGCCGTCGGCGCGTGGCCCGGGATCGGCGGCAGCGGCGTGGTGGGCTCGGCGCCCGTGGGGTAGGTGGGGTACGCGCCCGGCTCGGGGGCGCCTGCGGGGTTCCGGTGCGTCTCGTTCATGTGACCAAGGTCCGCCGGGAACATGAGAGCCCACTGAGAGTCGGCTCATAGCCCGACGAAAGATTGTTCCGGGCTTCGTGCCGCAGATGAGCGACCGCTCTACAGGGCCTCAGGAACGCCCTCTAGAGCGGCTTGGACCCGTTCGCCGAGCAGCCGCAGGAACGCCTGGTGACCAGGTGGCTCGGGAAGCGGCGGACCCGGGGCGTGTCCGAGCCGGGCACCAGCAGCGAGTCGTCCAGCACCAGGTCCACCGCGGCGCGGGCCATCGCGTCCCGGTCGGAGGCGACGGTGGTGAGCGGCGGGTCGCAGAAGGCGGCCTCGGGGATGTCGTCGAACCCGGCCACGGCCAGGTCCTCCGGCACCCGGACGCCGACCTCGCGGGCGGCCCTGAGCACCCCGATGGCCTGGTCGTCGGTGGAGCAGAAGATCGCCGGCGGGCGGTCCGGCGAGCGCAGCAGCTCGACCGCGACGGTGTAGGCCCCGTAGCGGTCGAACGGCGCGTCGATCAGCCGGCCCTCGGTGGAGACGCCCGCGGCGTCCATCGCCCGGCGCCAGCCCTCGATGTGGTCGATCACCGGGTCGCCGGCCGCGGCCACCTCGACCGGGCCGCCGATGCAGGCGACGTAGGGGTGCCCGTGCCCGAGCAAGTGGGTGACCGCCAGCTCGGAGCCGCCGATGTCGTCGGTGACCACGGCGACGTCCTCGGCGGTCTCCGGGCGCAGGTGCAGCAGCACCAGGCGGGAGTCGTCCTGGGCCGCGAACTCGTGCGCGGCCTGCTGCGAGGCGCTGCGGCTGATCAGGATCAGCCCGGCCACGCGCATCCCGAGGAAGGCGCGGACGTAGTGCATCTCGCGGTCGCCGACGTAGTCCGAGTTCCCTATCAGCACGATCTTGCCGCGCTCCGAGGCCACCCGTTCCACCGCGTGCGACAGCTCGGCGAAGAACGGCTGCCGGGCGTCGGGCACGACCATGCCGATGAGGTTGGTACGGCGGCTCGCCATCGCCTGGGCGACGCTGTTCGGGCGATAGCCGAGTTGGGCTATCGCCGCGAGCACGCGTTCACGGGTCGCCGGGGCGACCGGGCGGGGGCCATTGTTGATGACGTAGCTGACGACCGCGGTCGAGGTCCCTGCCAGCCTGGCCACATCGTCGCGGGTCACCTTGGGCACGGCCGCAGTCTACGCGCACGGAACCGTCCCGGCAGACCTGTCCGCGACGAGGCGGTTCAGGCCTCGACGCCGGCCCCGTCCCTGGCACCGTCCCGAGTGGCGGCGGCGCGGTCGGCCTCCGCCTCTGCCGGGCTCTCGACCGACCGGGGGACGACCCCCTTGTCGCCCTTCTCCGGCACCACGAAGCGGTAGCCGACGTTGCGGACCGTCCCGATCAGCTGCTCGTGCTCGGGGCCGAGCTTGGCCCGCAGCCGCCGGACGTGCACGTCCACCGTGCGGGTGCCGCCGAAGTAGTCGTAGCCCCAGACCTCCTGCAGCAGCTGGGCCCGGGTGAAGACCCGGCCCGGGTGCTGCGCGAGGTACTTGATCAGCTCGAACTCCTTGAAGGTCAGGTCCAGGACCCGGCCCTTGAGCTTGGCGCTGTAGGTGGCCTCGTCCACGGAGAGGTCGCCGTTGCGGATCTCCATCGGGCTGTCGTCCTGGACCACCTGCATCCGGCCGGTGGCGAGCCGGATCCTGGCCTCGACCTCGGCCGGGCCCGCGGTGTCCAGCAGCACGTCGTCGATGCCCCACTCGGCGGTGACGGCGGCGAGGCCGCCCTCGGTGACGATGAGGACCACGGGCGCGCCGGGGCCGGTCGAGCGCAGCAGCTGGCACAGGCTGCGGATGTGCGGCAGGTCACGGCGGCCGTCCACCAGGATCACGTCGGCGCTGGGGGTGTCCACCAGGGCGGAGCCCTCCGCTGGGGCGACGCGGACGTTGTGCAGCAGCAGCCCGAGCGCGGGAAGGACTTCGGCGGACGGCTGGAGGGCGTTGGTCAGCAGCAGCAGAGAACTCATACCCGGTTGGTCCCCTTTCCGGGTGGAACGGAGGGGTCGGCGACTCCCGTTGGTCCAGCCGGGGGGCACGGCGCTGTGCGGCCCGTCTGGTGGTGGCGCCGGTCGTCCTTGAAGCGCAAAAGGACCCGGGGCGACTCTGCCCGGATCCCTTGGGGAGTGAGAATAGCCCACATGGACGCTGTCGCGAAGGGTCTGACCAGGAACACAGGGGGCGCGCGTCCCTGGGGCGCGCCCGCCGAGGCGCTGCTGATCACCGCGGACGGGGTCCGGATCCACGCCGTGCACCGCCCCGCGGACGGCTCCGCGGACGGTGTCCCGGCGGTGGTCACCGGCGTGGCCGCGCCGTCGCTCGCCGTGGTCGTCGCGCACGGTTTCACCGGCGCGGTGGAGCGGCCCGCGCTGCGCCGGGCGGCCGAGGTGCTGGCCCGGCACGCGGGCGTGGTGACCTTCTCCTTCCGCGGCCACGGCCGGTCCGAGGGCCGTTCGACGGTCGGCGACCGGGAGGTGCTGGACCTGGAGGCAGCGATCGACTGGGCCCGGTCGCTCGGCTACCCGCGGGTGGCCACGGTCGGCTTCTCGATGGGCGGCGCGGTGGCCGTCCGGCACGCCGCGCTCTACCCGGGCGTCGAGTCGGTCGCGGCGGTGAGCGCCCCCGCGCGCTGGTACTACCGGGGGACGGTGCCGATGCGCCGGCTGCACTGGGTGGTGATGAAGCCGCTGGGCCGGGTGGTCGGCCGGCTCGGCCTGCGGACCAGGATCGATCCGCAGGAGTGGACGGACGTGCCGGTGCCGCCGGTGGAGGCGGCGGCCGTGCTGGGGGAGCGCGGGGTCCCGCTGCTGGTGGTGCACGGGGACAGCGACCCGTACTTCCCGCTGGACCACCCACGTTCGCTGTACCGGGCGGCGGCGGCGGCCTCGGGGGTCTCCGAGCTGTGGATCGAGGAGGGCTTCGGCCACGCCGAGAACGCCGCCGACGAGGCGCTTATCGAACGCGTGGGCGAGTGGCTGACCAGGGGTTTGTGACGAACAAGGGCTCGGGAGGCCATGATGGCCCGATGCGAGGTTCCACGGAGACAGACGAATCGGCGGTGCGCGAGGGCGTGATCCGCGAGGGCGTGATCCGCTACTGGGCCGCCGCCAAGGCGGAGGCCGGTACCGCGGAGGAGCCGTACCGCGCGGCGACGCTCGCCGAGGCACTGGCCGCCGCGCGGCGGCTGCACGCCGACCGGCCGCGGTTCGCCCAGGTGCTCGGGCTGTGCTCGTTCCTGGTGGACGGCGACCCGGTCGGCACCCGCGACCACGCCACGGTGGAACTGGCCCAGGGCGGCACCGTCGAGGTCCTCCCGCCGTTCGCGGGAGGGTGAGCCGGAACATGTCCGACCAGTACTCGGGTTCCCCGATCTTCCCGGCCGAAGACCCCGCCGCCCGCGCCCGCGCCGAGGCCGACGCGGACCGCCCCCAGCAACCCCCCTGGCCCGACCCCACAGGCTTGCCGCAGGCCCCTGCGGGGCAGGGATGGAGTACCGGGCAGGGTTGGGACGCCGCCCAGCCGCCGCAGGCTCCTGCGGAGCAGGGCTGGGGCTCCGCCCAGCCGCCGCAGGTCCCTGCTGTTCAGGGTTGGAACGCCGCCCCATCGCCGCAGACGTCTACAGGGCATGGTTGGGACGGCGCTCAGCTGCCGCAGGCCTCCGCGGAGCAGGGGTGGGACGCTGCTCAGCCGCCGGCCGGCTCCTCGTTCAGCCAGATCCACGAGAAGTACGCCACCACGGAGGTCCCGCTCCCGCCGCAGGGCGACCCGTCCTGGCCCGACGCCTGGACCCAGCCCACCGCGGCCCCCACCACCCCGCCCCCCACCTGGCAGCCCCAGCAGCAACCCACTTGGCCCGCCCAGCAGCCCCCTGGCGCGCAACCCGGTTTCGCCCCCGGCCCCCAGCCGCAGGCGGGTTTCGCACCACAGCCCGCCCCGTCGCCGCAGGCGCAGACCGCTGCCGAGCAGACGGCGTTGCTTCCGCCCATCCCGTCCGGCTACGCCGAGCCGGGCGCGCACGCCGGTTTCGCCGCCGCGCCCGGCGGCCAGCCGCCGCAGGCACAGGCCGCTGCCGAGCAGACGGCGTTGCTTCCGCCCATCCCGTCCGGCTACGCCGAGCCCGGCACGCACGCCGGTTTCGCCACCGCGCCCGGCGGCCAGCCGCCGCAGGCGCAGACCGCGGCCGAGCAGACGGCGCTGCTTCCGCCCGTCCCGGCGCAGCCCGGCTTCGGCTCCGGGTCCGGGGCGCAGCCCCCGTTCGCGCAGCCGCAGGGGACGCAGGGTGGGTTCGCGCCCGGTGCGGAGCCGTACCCGCTGGGGGTCGAGCCGTTGGCGCCGGGTGCGACCGGATGGTCGGACGCGCCGCTGGCCTACGCTGCCGCGCCCTCCTCGCTTCGCGAGACCTTCGCGGCGGCCCAGCCCACCGGCCCGGCCGGTGGCGCAGCCACACCCCCGCCGCCGTCCCCGCTGGAGGCGCAAGCCGCAGGCGGCTCCCTCCGCGAGGCCTTCGCCGCAGCGCACCCGACTGGCCCCACTGGCCCGACGAGCCCGACCGGTCCCGTCGGCCCCAGCGGCCAGGCGGCCTCCGCCGCCGTCCCACCGGGCCGCCCCACTCAGGGCCACCCGGCCCCCGGCCGCCCCGTCCAGGCTTCCGTCCCCGCGAGGGCCGGTTCGCCGATCATCGACCCCGGCATCCAGCCCGCCGCGGCGACCCTCGGCCTGGCGGTCCTGCTCGCGCTGGCCGCCCTGCTGGGACGCTTCGGGCTGGTTCTGCCGGTGCTGCTGCTGCAAGCGGTCACCGCCGCCGGATGGTTCCGCCTGAACGGGATGTGGCCCGCCCGGCAGGGCATCGCCCTGGCCGCGCTGGGCGGCTTCACCGCCGACGCCGCCGCACTCGCCGCCGCCGGCGGCACCGCAGCCGCGGTGCTGGCCGGGACGCTGGGCGGATTCTTCCTGCTGGTGCTGATCCTGCAGATCTTCCGTCCGAGCAACCCGGACGAGCGCTTCTACGCCCTCACCGTCAGCGCCTCCGCGACCGTCCTGACCGTCCTGGCCGGCTGCTTCCTGGCGGCCGGGTCGCTGTCCCACCCCGGCTGGTCCACCGGCGCGGCGGTGATCGTCGGCGCGCTCGCGGCCGGGGCCGCCACCGCGGCCTCCGCGCTGCCGGGGATCCCGGCGAACATCGGCTTCGCGGTCGGCGGCTTCGCCGCCCTCGCGCTGGGTGCGCTGCTCGGCGCGGTCACCGGCTTCGGCCTGGGCGGCGGCCTGCTGCTCGGGCTGGTGGCGGGGGCCTGCGCCCTGGTCGGACGGCGGGTCGCGGCGTACGACTTCCCGTCGCGCTTCGTGCACCTCACCGCGGGGGTGGTGCTGCCGCTGGCCTGCGCCGCGCCGGTGACCTACCTGGTCGGCCACCTGCTCGCGAGCTGAACCCGGAGAGAACCGCAGGGGCGCCTCCGGGAGTCCCAGCTACCGCGAGGAAATCCCGGCCGGCGGCCCAGCGCCGCCGGCCGTCACCGGAGGGGAACCCCATGCGTGCCGCACGCCGCCTGTTCATCGTCCTGCTGGTCCTGTTCGGGCTGTTCGTGGCAGCCGACCGGCTCGCCCTGCACTTCGCGGAGAGCGAGGCGGCCAGCAAGATCCAGTCGGCCCGGAACCTGCCGCAGAAGCCCAGCGTCAGCATCGGCGGGTTCCCGTTCCTGACCCAGCTGGCCGGCTCGAAGTTCGACGAGGTGAAGGTGACCTCGCCGGAGCTGACCGTCAACGACGGCAAGGGCGGCCCCGACATCCGGCTGCAGAACTTCGCCATCGACGGCAAGGGGGTCAGGATCACCGGCAACTACTCGGGGATCGTGGCCGACAGCGGCACCGGCAGCGCCCTGATCTCCTACACCGACCTCTCCAACGCCCTGCCCAACCACGTGGTGGTCGCCTATGGCGGCACCCCCGGCAAGGTGAAGGTCTCCGGCAAGGTCGACGTGCCGGTCCTCGGGCAGCAGAACGTCTCCGGCACGGCGGACGTGAACGTGGTGGACGGCAGCGGCATCAGCCTGAGCAACCTCGGCGGGATCAGTGGCGTCCCGGCCGGCCTCGGCGACATCGTCGGCTCGGTGCTTCAGCCCAAGCTGCAGATCGCCGGGCTGCCGTCGGGCCTGAAGCTGGACAGCGTGCAGGCCGGTCCTGACGGTGTCGCGGTCACCGTCTCGGGCACGGACGTCTCGCTCAGCCAGTAACCGGCCCCGTCCCGACCCGCGAGACGCACTGTCCACCGCCGTCTCGCGGATCGGCTGTCCGACGTCCCCGCAGGCGGACCGACCCGTGCCGGGTGCCGTCCCGATGACGCCCCGACCCTCCCTGTATCAATATGTGGAGCGTTTAGTATCACTATTCAAGACATCGATGACAGCGCCGTCTTCGTTCCCTAGCATCGACCCCATGAAGCGACAGGCGGATCTCACGAAGCGGCGGGCGGTAGACCTGTGCCGCGTGTCCGCCTGCCTCTGTCGAATGCGCTGACAGGGCGTCTCCTCAGCCCGCGCCGCACCGCCGGCGCCGGAGGGGTTCACCCGCAGGCCGCTGGGCTCGTCGTAGCCCGCCCCCCTCGCATATCTCTCGCAGAACACTGCCGCGCGTCCCACGATCCGGACTCCCCTCCGGACGCCTGCCCGCGCGGCGCCGCTCTTCCGCAACTGCCCCGGATGGAGAATCCCGATGAGCCGCAGTGACGTCCTGGTAAGCGCCGACTGGGTCCAGGACCACCTGGACGACCCGAAGGTCGTTGTCGTCGAGGTCGACGAGGACACCGCCGCGTACGACAAGAACCACATCCGCAACGCCGTCCGGATCGACTGGAAGAAGGACCTCCAGGACCCGGTCCGCCGCGACTTCATCGACCAGCCCGGCTTCGAGGCGCTGCTGTCCGCCAAGGGCATCGGCAACGACGACACCGTCGTCCTCTACGGCGGCAACAACAACTGGTTCGCCTCGTACGCCTTCTGGTACTTCAAGCTGTACGGCCACGGCGACGTCCGCCTGCTGGACGGCGGCCGGAAGAAGTGGGAGCTCGACTCCCGCGACCTGGTCGACGGCGCCGAGGTCCCGGCCCGTGCCGCGACCGAGTACAAGGCCAAGGCCCAGGACACGTCCATCCGCGCCTTCCGTGACGACGTGGTCGCCGCGATCGGCGCCAAGAACCTGGTGGACGTCCGCTCGCCGGACGAGTTCTCCGGCCGCCTGCTCGCCCCGGCGCACCTTCCGCAGGAGCAGTCGCAGCGCCCCGGCCACGTGCCGAGCGCCCGCAACATCCCGTGGTCCAAGAACGCCAACGACGACGGCACCTTCAAGTCGGACGAGGAGCTGACGGCCCTCTACCAGGAGGAGGGCGTGGACCTGTCCCAGGACACCATCGCCTACTGCCGCATCGGCGAGCGCTCCGCGCTCACCTGGTTCGTGCTGCACCAGCTGCTCGGCCAGACCAACGTCAAGAACTACGACGGCTCCTGGACCGAGTACGGCAGCCTGGTCGGCGTGCCGATCGAGCTCGGCGCCTGACCCTCCGTCAATTCCGTTTGACCGAACAAGAAACCAAAGGAGACCGCACATGTGTGGTGCGAAGGCCGGCGGCCCCGATCTGGCAGGAGTCGACGTGGCGAGCGAGACCATCATCCAGGGTTCGGTGACCCGCGACGGTGAGCCGGTCAACGGCTACGTCCGGCTGCTGGACGAGGGCGGCGAGTTCACCGCCGAGGTGCCCACCTCGGCGACCGGGCAGTTCCGCTTCTTCGCCGCCCCCGGCACCTGGACGCTGCGCGCCCTGGTGCCCGGCGCGACGGTGGACCGCGTGGTCGCGGCCCAGCAGGGCGCGGTGGCCGAGGTCGCCATCGCGGTCTGACGACCGCCGAACGAACGAAGCCCCGCACCGGCTCTCCCCGGTGCGGGGCTTCACCGCGTCCTGCGCGCACCGCGGCGATCCGCGGACCCCGTCAGTAGACGAGCGCCTGCGCCCCGTCCGCCATGACCTCGCTCACGAACACCTGCGCACCGGCGATCCGCACCCCGTCCAGCACGTCGGCCTGCCCGATCCCGCGCCGTGCCGCGCACTGCGTGCACAGGGTGACCGTGCCCCCGGCGAGCAGCGCGTCCAGCAGCTCCGGCAGCGGCGCGGCGTGCGGGAGCTCGAACTCGGCCGCGCGTCCTGGCAAGGCGAACCAGGAGGACTCGCCGGTGAGCCAGAGCGACACCTCGACCCCGCTGGCGACCGCGACCGCCGCGACCGTGAACGCCTGCGAGCAGCGCTCCGGCGCGTCCGCCCCCGCTGTGACCTTGATGACCAGCTTCTTCGACATCGACATGCCGCTCACCCTACGCAGCCCTCGGCACGAGCCCCCGGCGCCCGCGGACTAGACTCGGCGATGGTCCTTTCCCCGCACCGAGGAGCCCGCGCGTGTCCGGTCTTGAGTACTTCTTCGACGGTCTGCTGATCGTCATGGCCCTCGTCATCGTCTGGTTCGCCTACTTCTCGGTGAAGAAGCTCTACCAGGGCCAGCGCTGACATGATCGAGATCCCGTCCGGCCTCCATCAGGACGTCGTCTCCCTGGCCTTCCTGCTCGGCACCTGGGAGGGCGCCGGGGTGCACGACTTCCCGGGCGCCGAGAAGTGCAACTTCGGCCAGGAGCTGATCTTCCGCCACGACGGCCGCCCGTTCGTCGAGTACCGCTCGCGCAGCTGGGTGCTGGACGCCGAGGGCGAGAAGGTCCGCCCGCTGGAGAACGAGTCCGGCTTCTGGCGGGTCACCGGCAACCCGCACGGCAACACCGGCGCCCGCGAGATCGAGGTCTCCTCGGTCCGCGACGACGGCACCGTCGAGATCTGGTACGGCGAGCTGGCCGACGGCAAGCCGCAGATCGAGCTGGCCACGGACGCGGTCGCCCGGATCGAGGGCGCGCCCCCGTACACCGGCGGCAAGCGGCTGTACGGGCTGGTCGGCGCCGAGCTGATGTGGGTGGGCGAGAAGGCCGCCCCCGAGGTGCCGCTGCGCCCGTACATGTCCGGGCAGCTGAAGAAGGTGCTCAGCCCGGCCCAGCTGGTCAAGGACATCAACGACCTGCCCGACGACGGCATCGCCTTCTTCCGCTGACCCGGTCGCCCCGGACGCCCGCTCCGGTCCCGCACCGCCCTAGAATCGGGGGTGCGGGACTTCCGCGTGCAGAGGGGCGGACGTTGTGGTGAGCGGCACCGACTGGCAGACCGATCTGAGGGCGCGCGGCTACCGGCTGACGCCGCAGCGCCAGCTGGTGCTGCAGGCCGTGGACGTGCTGGGGCACGCCACGCCGGACGACATCCTCACCGAGGTGCGCCGCACCGCCAGCGGCGTCAACATCTCCACCGTCTACCGCACGCTGGACCTGCTGGAGGAACTGCAGCTGGTCTCGCACGCCCACCTCGGCCACGGCGCGCCCACCTACCACCTGGCCGACCGGCTCCAGCACATGCACCTGGTCTGCCGCGACTGCGACAAGGTCACCGAGACCGACGTCTCGATCGCCGCGCCGTTCGTGGAATCGCTGCGCGCCTCCCATGGTTTCGAGACGGATGTGAAGCACTTCGCCATCTTCGGCCGCTGCGCAGACTGCTCCGGCACGACCGAGAACCGTAGGGACGACGCCACGTGACCACCGCACCGACAGCGACCGCCAGCCCGCTCCTCTCGCTCCCGGGCGCCGTGGCCGGGGACGGCATCGACGCCCCGGTCGCCGCGCACTACGGCGGGCTGTTCAGGGAGCAGCGCGAGCTGGCCGCGGGCCGCGGCTTCGTGGACCTGTCGCACCGCGGCGTGGTCACCGTCAGCGGCCCCGACCGGCTCAGCTGGCTGCACCTGCTGCTGACCCAGCACGTCAGCGAGCTGCCGCCGCAGCAGGCGGCCGAGGCGCTGATCCTCTCCCCGCACGGCCACATCGAGCACGCGCTCTACCTGGTCGACGACGGGGCGACGACCTGGATGCACGTCGAGCCGGGTACCACCGCCGAGCTGGTGGCGTACCTGGAGAAGATGAAGTTCTTCAACCAGGTCGAGGTCGCCGACGCCACCGCCGACTACGCCGTGGTGCACCTCCCGGCCGGATCGACGGCGGACGCCGGGGCCGCTGCGGCGGTCCGCGAGCTGCCGTACGGGCGGGACCTGTTCCTGCCGCGGGCCGAGCTGGCCGCGGCCACCGCCGGGTACGGCGCCCCGTCCGGGCTGTGGGCCTACGAGGCGCTGCGGATCGAGGCGCACCGGCCGCGGCTGGGCTTCGAGACCGACCACCGCACCATCCCGCACGAGCTGGGCTGGCTGGAGACCGCGGTGCACCTGAACAAGGGCTGTTACCGGGGCCAGGAGACGGTGGCCCGGGTGAACAACCTGGGCAAGCCCCCGCGCCGGCTGGTGCTGCTGCACCTGGACGGCAGCATGGAGGTGCTGCCCCCGCACGGCGCCGAGGTCCGGCTCGCGGACGGCGGCCCGGACGCCCGTCCGGTGGGCTTCGTGACCTCCTCGGCCCGGCACCACGAGCTGGGCCCGGTGGCGCTTGCCCTGGTCAAGCGGAACACCGCGGTGGACGCCGCGCTGCTGGCCGGGACGGTCCCGGCGGGCCAGGAAGTCATCGTCCCGCAGTAGACCGCTCCCGTGGCAGCAGCTGCCGTGTGCCGACGGCCCGTCAGAACTCCAGCAGGACGGTGAACGGGCCGTCGTTGACCAGCGACACCTTCATGTCCGCGCCGAAGCGCCCGGTCTCGACGGTCGCGCCGAGCGCCCGCAGCTGCGCCACCACCTCGTCCACCAGCGGCTCGGCGACGGGCCCCGGCGCGGCGGCGTTCCAGGTCGGGCGGCGGCCCTTGCGGGCGTCGCCGTAGAGGGTGAACTGGCTGATCACCAGCAGCGGCGCGGCCAGGTCCGAGCAGGACTTCTCGCCCTCCAGGCTGTGCTGGCCCGAAAAGACCCGCAGCGACCAGAGCTTGCGGGCGAGCAGCGCCGCCTGCTCCGGGGTGTCCTCGTGGGTCACCCCGACCAGGACGCACAGTCCCGGGCCGAGGATGGAGCCCACCACCTCCCCGTCGACGGTCACCTTCGCCTCGGTCACGACCTGAGCCACAGCACGCATGCGCCCCATTGTCGCGGAGGCCCGGTCACGGAGGGCCGATCGGGGGGTGCTCGCAGGGGCGCGAGGGTGACGGCTACGCGCCCCCCGGCGGACGGACGCATGGCCGTGCGCAGGGAATATGCACCAGTCGTATGAGCCACCCGAATTCGCCAGGGGTCTGTTTGGGCCCGATTGGGTGCAGCTCGCCTGCGCGGGGCAGTCACCGGGTGGCACGATGCGTGCCTGTGGGTGGCAGGCCCGACCAGAGGGAGCAGCTGATGCCCGAACAGTGCACGACCGGGCGCGACACGGCCGGACGAGGCGCGGCGGCGGCCTGCGCGGTCACGGCGGACCTCGACGGCCTCGGCAGCCTCGGGCTGGACCAGCTCCGCGACCTGCGCCGGCAGGCCCAGGACGACGAGGCCGACCTCTCCTACCTCCGTCGGCTGCTGCACGGCCGGGTCGACATCCTGCGCGCCGAGCTGACCCGCCGCAGCGGCCGGACGGCGGTGTCGGACACCCTTCTGGAGCAACTGGCGGAGATCCTCACCGACCTCCCCTCGGAGGTCCGCAACTCCGCCCGCCATGTGACGCTCAACACTCCGCGTAGCGAGGAGTACCAGGCGCTCGCGGACGAACTGATGGACGACGTCGCCCTGGCCGACCTCCGATCCCAGTCGGACACGGCGCTGCAGGCCGCCTGCATCCGGCTCACCGCCCACGAGCGCACCCTGTCCGGGCGTCGGCAGGGGTTGCAGCGGACCGTCGACGGATGCAGCGCGGAGATCACCCGCAGGTACCGTGAGGGGGAAGCGCGCATCGACGACCTGCTCTCCGGAGGCTGAACCGCCATGACCACCCCGGCATCCGTCCCGGCATCAGCGATACCCGGAGCCGCGAGGCCCGAGGCGCCGGACTCGGCGGTGCTCGCCGAGGTGGTCAGGTCCGGCTTCGTGGAGGGACGGCACCGGGGCTCGCTGGTGGTGCTGGCCGCCGACGGCAGCGTCGACACCGCCCTGGTCCTGGGCGATCCGACCCCTCCGGTGTTCCCGCGCTCCAGCAACAAGCCGATGCAGGCGGCGGCCATCCTGCGGACCGGGCTCGACCTGGACGGCGAGCTGCTCGCGCTGGCCGCTGCCAGCCACTCCGCGGAAACGTTCCACCTGGACGCCGTCCGCAAGATCCTGGCCGGGGCCGGGCTGACCACCGCCGCCCTGCAGACGCCTCCGTCGCTGCCGCTGGACGAGGCCGAGAGCGAGGCCTGGATCCGCTCCGGCGGCCACCCCGAGCCGATCCTGATGGACTGCTCCGGCAAGCACGCCGCGATGCTGGCCGCCTGCGTCGCCCGCGGCTGGGACACCGGCGGCTACCTGGACCCGGGCCACCCGTTGCAGCAGCAGGTGCTCAGCACGTTCGAACAGCTGACCGGCGGACCGGCCGCGGCGGCGGGCACCGACGGCTGCGGCGCGCCGCTGCTGGCGACCAGCCTGGTCGGCCTGGCCCGCGCCTTCCGCGCCGTCGTCCTGGCCGAGCCCGGCACCCCGGAGCGCCGGGTCGCCGACGCGATGCGGGCGCACCCGGAGTACGTCGCCGGGACCCGTCGGATCGACACCTGGCTGATGCGGGGCGTGCCCGGCGCGATGGCCAAGATGGGCGCGGAGGCGGTCCAGGCGGTGGCGCTGGCGGACGGCCGGGCGCTGGCCTTCAAGATCGACGACGGCGGCTACCGGGCGGTGGGCCCGGTCCTGGCCGCCGTGCTCCGCCGGATGGGCGTCAGCGCGGACGGCGACACCCTCTCCCGCATCGGCTCCGCCCCCCTGTACGGCGGCGGCAGGCCGGTGGGCGAGGTCCGCGCCGCGTTCTGACCGCTGGTCAGTTCTGAGGGTCCTGGCCAGGACGGTCAGGGCCCTTCCGCGGCCGGGCCGGTGAGGTGGGTGAAGGCGTCCAGATTGCGGGTGGACTCGCCGCGCTTGGTGCGCCACTCCCACTCCCGGCGGATCGCGGTGGCGAATCCCAGTTCGAGCAGGGTGTTGAACGGCTCGTCCGCGTGGGTGAGCACCGCCCCCAGCAGCCGGTCCACCTCCTCGGCCGTCACCGCCGCCAGCGGGAGCCGTCCGGCCAGGTAGACGTCGCCGAGGCGGTCCACCGCGTAGGCGATCCCGTACATCCGGGTGTTGCGTTCGAGCAGCCAGCGGTAGAAGGCCTCGTGGTTCTCGTCGGCGTGCCGGACCACGAAGGCGTTGACGCTCAGGGTGTGCTCGCCGACCCGCAGCGAGCAGGTGGTGGAGAGCTTCCTGCTCCCCGGCAGCGTCGCCACGCAGGCGTACGGATCGTCGGTCGGCTGCTCCCAGGCGACGCCCGCGTCGTCCAGTGCGGACCGGACGACGTCGAGCGCCTGTGCGCGGGTCTGTGCACGCGGTGAGTCCATGCCCCCGACGTTACCGCGCGGTACCGCCGCTCATCCGGTCCATTGCCCCGCCGTACACCGCCGCGGTCTCGGCGGCGGCGTTCGCCCAGCCGAAGCCGGCGGCGTGCCGGGCCGCGGCCTCGCCCATCCGGGGGCCCAGGGCCGGGTCGTCGATGAAGCGGCGCAGGGTGCGGGCCCAGTCGCGGGGGTCGTGGCCGTCGACCAGGAAACCGGTCTCGCCGTTCCGGACGGCGACCGGCAGCCCGCCGACCGCGGCGGCGACCACCGGGGTGCCGCAGGCCTGCGCCTCCAGGGCGACCAGGCCGAAGGATTCGTTGTAGGAGGGCATCACCAGCGCCGTCGCGGCGCGGTACCAGTCGGCCAGCCGCTCCTGCCCCACCGGCGGATGGAACCGGACCACGTCCGAGATGCCGAGCTGTGCGGCCAGCTTGTGCAGGCTCTCCGGGCGGGCGAGACCGCTCCCGCTGGGACCGCCGACGATCGGTACGACCAGCCGGTCGCGCAGCGAGGGGTCCTGCAGCAGCATCACCGCGACCGCGCGGAGCAGCACGTCGGGGGCCTTGAGCGGCTGTATCCGCCCGGCGAAGAGGAGCACCGTCGCGTCCTGCGGCAGTCCGAGCCCGGCCCGGATCCCGGCCTGATCGCTATGGCTGAGCGCGTCGCCGACGTCGCCGACCGGGGTGGCCGTCGCGGGTCGGAAGACCTCCAGGTTGACCCCGGGGTGGACCACCGAGAGCTGGTCCTCGTGCGCGCCGTAGTGCGCGGCCAGCTCCTCGGCCTCGTCGCGGGTGTTGGCGATCAGCCGGTCGGCGGCCTCGACCACCTGGGTCTCGCCGATCACCCGGGCGGCCGGCTCGGGGGTGTCGCCGAAGGCCAGCGCGGCGTTCTTGACCTTGGCCATGGTGTGCATGGTGTGCACCAGCGGCACGCCCCAGCGCTCCGCGGCCAGCCAGCCGACCTGCCCGGACAGCCAGTAGTGCGAGTGGACCAGGTCGTAGTAGCCGGGACGGTAGCCGGCCTCGGCCCGCAGCACGCCGTGGGTGAAGGCGCAGAGCTGCGCGGGCAGGTCCTCCTTGAGCAGGCCCTCGAAAGGACCCGCGGTGACGTGCCGGACCAGCACGCCCGGCGCCAGCTCCACCGTCGGCGGCAGGTCGGAGGAGGTGGCCCGGGTGAACACCTCCACCTCGACGCCCTGCTCGGCCAGCCGCTTGGACAGCTCGACGATGTAGACGTTCATGCCCCCGGCGTCGCCGGTGCCCGGCTGGTGCAGCGGGGAGGTGTGCACGCTCAGCATCGCCACGCGGCGAGGGCGCTGGGTCACTGGTCGTCCCTTCGTTCCAGCTCCGGCCGCTCGGCGACCCGTCAACAGAGTGGCCAACAGAATCGTGGCCCCACTGATTCCCCCGGCGGGCCGCTTCCCCGGCCGCACCCGCATGCCCGGCCGCACCCGCTGCCCGGCATGCGCTGCCCGGCACTGGCATACGCTGCCTGGCATGGGAGCGCGCGCACGGGTCAGCAGCGGTCGACCGGTCGGCGCGGTCACCCGTGGCATCACCAACCCCAACCGGCTGCGCCGGATGGACCGCTGGATCGCCGCCGAACTGGCCCCGGCGCTGCGCCGCGCGGGCCCGCCTCCGGTCGCGGTCGACCTCGGCTACGGCGCCGCGCCGTGGACCGCGGTGGAACTGCACGCCCGGCTGGCCGCGGTGCGGGCGGACGTCCGGGTGGTCGGCATCGAGATCGAGCCGGAGCGGGTCGCGGCGGCGCAGCGCCACGCCCGTCCGCCCGCGCTCAGCTTCCGGCGCGGCGGCTTCGAGGTCCCGCTGGACCCCGACCCCGGCTCGGGGGTGGGCGACGGCGCGCTGCTGATCCGGGCCGCGAACGTGCTGCGCCAGTACGACGAGGGCCAGGTCGCGGACGCCTGGGCGCTGCTCCGCGGGCGGCTGGCGCCGGAAGGGCTGCTGGTCGAGGGCACCTGCGACGAGATCGGCCGGCGGCACGTCTGGGTGGCCCTGGACCGGGGCGGCCCGCGCACGGTGACCTTCGCCGCCCGGCTCGGCGGACTCGAACGGCCGTCCGATCTGGCGGAGCGGCTGCCCAAGGTGCTGATCCACCGCAACGTCCCCGGCGAGCCGGTGCACGCCTTCCTCCGCGACCTCGACCGGGCCTGGGCGGCGGCGGCCCCGTACGCGGACTTCGGCGCACGTCAGCGCTGGATCGCCACGGCGGCGGCGGTCGCCGCGGACTGGCCGCTGGTCGGCGGCCGGAGCCGTTGGCGGCTGGGCGAACTGACGGTGCGTTGGGAGGCGGTCGCACCCCGTACACCGTGACGGGGACGAAGCACAACTGTTCGAACAAGTTATCGAATAATCGTGGCTTTCTCGGGTCCCCACGGTCCACCATGGACGCATGGCCCCACCCTCGTCCCGCGCCCTACTCCAGGCGGACGGAATCGAACGCCTGATAGGCCTCGACACCGAACAGCACGAACCGTGCCTCCTCCACCCCGCTCCCGCTCTCCAGCGCCGCGTCCCCGACCGCGCGCACCGCGATCCGCGCGGCGTCGTCCAGCGGCCAGCCGACCACCGCGTCCACCCGCTGCTCGGTGATGTCCCCCTGAATGAACGTGATCTCCATCACCAACCCCTTTCGTCCGTCCGCGCAGCCGGGCCCCGCCCGCACCGGCGACTGCCGAGACCCACCGCACCCTCCCGCACTCCCGCAGGCCACGGCCGTCATGGCCGACGCCGCCATCGGGGTGACCGATGGTGCGGAGGGCCTGTGGAGATCACGTTAGGGTCACGGGAATACCGCAGGAACGTGGTGTCTGATGGGCACCGCAACGATCGCCCAAGCGTTGCACCGTCTGGGAGAGGGAGGTACCGCTGATGCCCGCGACTGACCGCGCGCACGAACCGCAGCCGAGCACGTCGAGTGCCGCCGCGCCGATACCTCACCCGCGCCCGCGCCCGTCCTCCACGTCGGCCGCGACCGCGGCCCCGCTCTCGGTCCTGCTCATCGACGACAGCCCGGAGGACGCCGAGACGTTCCGCAACCTGCTGGCCGAGGTCGGCGCGGAGGCGCCGCTGCGCTGGGCGCGCACCCTCGACGAGGCCGCGACGATGATCGACGCCGACACCGCCTGCATCCTGCTCGACCTCGAACTCCCGGACGGCGGCGGCCTCGACGGCCTGCGCCGGCTGTTCCGCCGCTGGCCCCGCACCGCGGTCCTCGCCGTCACCGGCACCGCCGACGTGCACCTCGGCGCCGCCGCGGTCGCGGCCGGCGCACAGGACTTCCTGGTGAAGCAGGAGATCGACGGCCGCCTGCTGACCCGCGCCGTCCGCTACGCGGTCGAACGCAAGCGCGCCGACGAGTCGCAGCGCCGCCTGGTCGAGGCCGAACTGCGCGGCCAGGAGAACGCGCGGCTCCAGCGCCACCTGCTGCCCACCCCGCTGCTGGAGGGCTCAGGGCTCGAATTCCACGCCCGCTACCGGCCGGGACGCCGCCGCGCGCTGCTCGGTGGCGACTTCTACGACGCCGTCCGCACCGCCGACGGCACCGTGCACGTGGTCATCGGCGACGTCTGCGGACACGGCCCCGACGAGGCCGCGCTCGGCGTGGCGCTGCGGATCGCCTGGCGCACCCTGGTCTTCGCCGGACTGCACGGCGAGGCCCTGCTCGGCACGCTCCAGCGGGTGCTGGAGCACGAGCGGCGCAGCGACGAGATCTTCGCGACCCTGTGCATGCTCGCCATCGAACCCGACAGCGAGTACGCCGAACTGCACCTGGCCGGGCACCCGGCCCCGCTGCTGCTCCAGGACGGCTGCGAGCCCGAGCTGCTCCCGTACGACAACGGCGGCCCGGCGCTGGGGCTGCTGAGCTTCCCGCTGCAGGCGGACGCGGGGGAGGAGCAGTGGCCGCCGCGGAAGGTCCGGCTGGGCGAGGAGTGGAGCCTGATGCTCTACACCGACGGCCTGATCGAGGGCCGGATAGGGGCGGGGACGCGCCGCCTCGGCCAGGAGGGGCTGATCGCGATGATCGGCGACCACCGGGAGACCGGTCTGCGCGACGAACTGCTGATCGACACGGCGATGTCCGAGGTCGAGGACCTCAACGGCGGCGCGCTCGCCGACGACGTCGCGGTCCTGCTGCTCACCCGCCCGGCGCCGGCCGGGCTGCCTGCCGTCCTCCCGACCGGCTGACGGCGGCTTCCGGGCGGGCGCGGGCTTCGCGGGCGGTCCCGTCGCCTGCGGTTCCCTGCCCAGGGCCGGGTCCAGGCCCGGGTCCGGACTACCAGGGCCCGTACGGACCCATGTGGTTGCGCTCGTCCTTCTTGGGCTTGGTCCGACCCAGTCGGCCGCGCCCGCCGCCGAGCCCGCCCAGCCTCCCGGCGCGCTGCGGCGTGATCGCCTTCAACCGCGGCCGGACGTCCACCAGATAGACGATCGCCGCGACCAGCCCGATCAGGCTCAGCATCTGGCCCAGCAGCGGAATCGGCAGGAAGCCGATGATCGCCCCGAAGCCCAGCACCATCAGCCAGAACGTCTTGGTCTGCTTGTCCACGGCCTGGTATGCGTCGCCGCGCCGGAAAGCGGCGTCGATGAAGACCGCGACCTTGAACACCAGCAGCACGAGCGACAGCCAGGTCAGCACGGAGCTGAACCCGTCCATCAGGATGCCGCTCGCAGCCAACTGCTCGACCATCGCTTCTCCCTCGTCCTGCCGTACTGCCTGTCCAGCCTGTCCCGATGGGGAGTGTCCCACGGGGCCGGCCTCTGAAACGAGAACGAGAGGGACGCGCCGAGCGTGCCCGGCGGCGTCCCTCTCCTCTCAGCTGTGCGCCCTCATGCTGTGGTGCTGTGAGCGGCACAGAGTCGTGCGTCGTGCTCAGGCCTTCGGCGCGTTCTTCCGCGGCGTGGTCCGCTTGGCGGCGGGCTTCGGCGCGGCGGGGGTTTCCGGCTCGACCTTGGCGGCGGCATCGGTCGCCTTGTCGGCCGCGGTGTCGGCGACCTTGTCGACCTCGGCGGCGAAGGCGTCCGCCTTGGACTCGGCCTTGCCGGCGATGCCGACCAGCTCGTCCGCGGTCTCCTTGCGCTGGCGGTCGACGACGACCTTGCCGCGCTCGGCCAGCTCGTCGTACACCTCGCGGGCCTTGACGGCCAGCTCGGCGGCGCGGCCGACCGACTGCAGGGCGAAGTCCTGGGCCTTCTCCTGCAGCGACTTGAAGTCGTTCGGCAGCGTGGAGACCGTCTCGGTGACCTTGGCCTGCGCCTCGGTCAGCCTGACCTGGGCCTCCTTCAGCCGCGCGGTCGCCCGCTCCTGCACGACCGTGCGGTCGGTGCCGGCCAGCGTCGCGGCCTTCTCCGGCACCTCGCGGAGCTTCTCGACCGCGAGGTCGCCGGCGCCGGCGAGCGCGTACAGCGGCGTCGGGTCCGAAAGGGTCTTGCGCAGATCATCGGTGATGGGCATTGGGAGTTCCTCCCCTTGGTTCGGGATCGTCCTTGGTCCTGCCGGCACTCGTCCCGGCCTCCGCCTCGTCGTGCGCGCCCAGGTGGGCGTTCTCCTTGAGGAAGGAGTCGTAGACGGCGAGCAGCACCTGCTTCTGCCGCTCGTTGATCAGTGAGTCCGCAAAGATCGCGGCCCGGAGCTCCAGGCCGGCCTCCTCGCGCTCGTCGAGGATCCCCGCCTGCACGTACAGCGTCTCCGCCGAGATCCGCAGCGCCTTGGCGATCTGCTGCAGGATCTCCGCACTCGGTTTCCGCAACCCGCGCTCGATCTGACTGAGGTACGGATTCGACACGCCCGCGGCATCGGCCAGCTGACGCAGCGAGTACTGCGCATGCCGCCGCTGCTCACGGATGTACTCCCCGAGCGAGCCAACGTTCAGTGAGGCCATGACTCCACTCTGCACGCCCGTGCTAACTATTGCAAGCACACCGCTTGCAACTGTGACCCATGTCGCGCGTGGCTGCTGCCGGTCCCCCTGAATGCGGCCCATCCCAGCGCAGCGCGACCCGCGCCCGGCGTTCGCGGCGCCAGGCGCCGGCCGTGCAGGCGACCCGGAATAGCGGCAGCAGGCGAGGCCAGCGCACCGGACAGGTCCTCGGGCACGAGCGGGTCCCCCTTCTCCGTCGCACCAGCGGGAGGGACTCTACGGCGCCGCCCGCTGGTGCGCGTGGTGCCGTCCGGTCAGGGGTTGGTGCGGGGAGTGGGACGGGCGGTGCCGCGGTTGGTGATCTCAGTCTTGACCGTCTCGCGCAGGGTGTCCGGGGTGAAGCCGAGGGTGTGCAGGATCTGGGCGGCCGGGCTGCCCTCGGTGCGGATCAGGCCGAGCAGGGAGTGTTCCGTGCCGACCCAGTCGTGGCCGAGGTCGGCCGAGGCGCGGAGGGCCTGTTCGATGGCCTGCTTGCCCTCCGGACGGAACGCGATGTGACCGCGCAGCGCCTTCTCCCCGGCCGGCGGCAGCGCCTCCTCGATCACGTCGCGGACGTGCTGTTCCGATCCGGCCTGTGCGACCAGCAGCTCGTACGCCAGGCCGCGCGGTTCGCCGAGCAGGCCGAGCAGGAGGTGTTCGGTGCCGATGAAGTCGTGCTTGTGCGTCCGGGCGGCCTCCTGCGCCAGCACGATGGTGTGCCGGTTCAGGTTGGTGAACTGCTCGAACGGGGCGGGGGTGTGGCGCTGCTGGGCGGCCTGCCTGGTGACCCCGATGGCGTCGCCGATCTCGCTCCATGACGCGCCGGTCTGCTTCGCCTTGCTGACGTAGTGGTCCAGGAGCTGGTCGCCGAGGTCGGTCAGGGTCTGGGCGCGCAGGCGCGCTTCGCTGATGCGGGCCAGCTCGCTGGCTTCGGGGAGTTCCTCGTCGAGACGGGCGATCAGGTCCGCGAGGCTGATGTCGAGTGGGCTCATGCGTCAAGTTTAAATTGACGATCGGCGGGCGTCAAGACGAAGTTGACAATTGCCGTGAGCCATAAAGGCTTGCGTTGGTGCCAAAGTGGTGCCACATTAGAGCCATGGAACTCACCCCCTATGTCGAAAGCCTCCGCCGCGAGTTGACGCTCGCGGCCGGGGTCGGCGGCGAGGACGCTCGCGTGCTCGCCGACCGGCTGCTCCAGCCGCTCGACGCGGCGGTTCGGCTCACCCTGCTGGAGGCGCTCTCCAGCGCCGCCGAGGAGATCTCCGCCGAACTCGCGCCCGGCGCCGTCGACGTCCGACTGCGGAGCGGCTCGGCCGCGTTCGTGGTGACGCCGCCGCCCGCCGCCGCCGCTCCGCCTGCCGTCGGCCCCGGGCCGGTGGACGTGCGGCTGCCGGTCGCGGACGGCGACGACGCCGCCATGGTCCGGATCAACCTCCGGCTCCCCGGCAACCTCAAGGCCCTGATCGAGGACGCCGCCGCGGCGGGCGGACTCTCCGTCAACGCCTGGATCGTCCGGGCCGCGGCGGCCGGCCTGGCCGGGGAGGGACGGACGCAGGCCCCGGCCGCCGCCCAGAAGACCGGCCAGGTTGGTCAGAGCTTCACCGGCTGGGCCCGCTGACCGCCGTCACCGACACCACGCCGTCACTGACACCGCCGTCACTGACACCGCCGGCACCACCGACCGCTGTCCCTGACCCGAGCAAGCGCACGACCCGACAGGCACCACCGGCACGACAGGCACCACCGGCACGAAGGCACACGGCACGACGACAGGCACGACCGGCACCACCACCCACCACCACACACCCCGCGAAGGAACCCGAGATGTCCCTCTCGAACTTCAACACCCCGTCCCCGATCGCCGTCACCCTCGACCTCTACGTCGCCGACGTCCACATCGTCGCCGCCGACCGCGCCGACACCGTCGTCGAGGTCCGCCCGAGCGACCCGGGCAAGCCGGTCGACGTCAAGGCCGCCGAGAACACCCGGGTCGAGTACGACGACGCGACCCGCGTCCTCAGCGTCGTCCGCAAACCCCGCAACCGGTTCGTGAACTTCAGCAAGCGCCCCGAGTCCATCGACGTCGTGATCCACCTGCCCACCGACTCCGACGTGCGCGGCGAGGCCGGGCTCGGCGACTACCGGACCGAGGGCGCGCTCCGCGCCGTCGCGCTGAAGACCGGTCTCGGCGCCGTCCGGATCGCCGAGAGCGGCACCCTGAACGTCCACACCGGGCTCGGTGAGATCTCCGTCGACACCGCGGGCGGCTCCGCCGAGGTGCACAGCGGGGCCGGCGAGATCTGGATCGGCGCGGTCGACGGCCCCGCCGACGTCTCCACCAGCAACGGGACCATCCGGATCGGCGTCGTCACCGGCCCCGCGAACGTCAAGGTCAGCAATGGCGGACTGTCCGTCGACCGGGCGCTGTCCGACATCACCGCCGCCAACTCCAACGGTGCGGTGCGGATCGGCGAGGTCGTCCGCGGCAAGGTCAGCGCCACCAGCAAGAACGGCCGGGTCGACGTCGGCGTCCGCGAGGGCAGCGCCGCCTGGCTGGAACTGGACACCACGGTCGGCCGCGTCTACAACGAGCTCGACTCCGCCGACGCGCCCGACGACGGCGAGCCGGTCGACAAGGTCGAGGTGCACGCCAGCACCAAGCTCGGCGACGTCGTGGTCCGCCGCACCCCCCGTCTGGAGGAGAACGCGTGAACACCGCCATACCCCGCCCCGCCACCGTCCCGGACCCGGTCGCCGGCACCGCCGCGATCTCGGCCCGCGGCCTGCGCAAGTCCTTCGCCGGAAAAGCCGTGCTCGACGGCATCGACCTGACGGTCCAGCAGGGCACGGTGCTGGCCCTGCTCGGACCGAACGGGGCCGGCAAGACCACCGCCGTGCACCTGCTGACCACCTACCTCCGCCCCGACGCCGGGGACATCCGGATCGCCGGACAGGACCCCGCGAAGAACCCGCAGGCGGTCCGGCGCGCGACCGGCGTCACCGGCCAGTTCTCGGCCGTCGACGGGTACCTGACCGGCCGTGAGAACCTGCTGCTGATGGCCGACCTGCACCTGCTGCCGAAGGCCGTGGGCCGCCGGAAGGCCGGGGAGCTGCTGGAGCGCTTCGAACTCGACGAGGCCGCGGACAAGCCGGCCTCGACCTACTCCGGCGGGATGAAGCGCAAGCTCGACCTGGCCATGACGCTGGTCGGCGACCCGAAGGTGATCTTCCTGGACGAGCCGACCACGGGCCTGGACCCGCGCAGCCGCCGCACCATGTGGGACATCATCCGGGGCCTGGTCGCCGAGGGCACCACGATCCTGCTCACCACCCAGTACCTGGACGAGGCCGACCAACTCGCGCACCGCGTCGCGGTGCTGGACGGCGGCCGGATCGTCGCCGAGGGCACCCCGGCCGAGCTCAAGGCGCGGATCCCCGGGGGCCACATCGAACTGACCTTCGCCGACCGCGGCGCACTGGACGCCGCGGCGGCGCTGCTCGACCCGACCAGCCGCGACGACGACGGACTCACCCTGCAACTGGCCGCCGACGGCCGCGTCAGCACCCTGCGGACGCTGCTGAAGCGGCTGGACGACGCGGCCGTGGAGGTCGAGTCGCTGACCGTGCACACCCCCGACCTCGACGACGTCTTCTTCGCCCTCACCGGCAGAAAGGGAGCCTGACCATGAGCGCCGCCACGAGCACCATGGGCACCGTCGCGCCGACGGACGCCGCCGCCGACTCCGGCTCGCACGCCTTCGTCCACGCGCGGGCCATGCTGCGCCGCAACCTGCGGCACATGCAGCGCTACCCGTCGCTGACCCTGATGATCACCCTGATGCCGCTGGTCTTCCTGCTCCTGTTCGTCTACGTCTTCGGCGGGACGCTGGGATCGGGGCTCGGCGGCGGCCTGCCCGCCGGGATGCACGGCGGGCGGGCGGCGTACGCGAACTACGTGGCTCCGGCGATCATCCTGATGGCCGTGGCCGCCGCGGCGCAGGGGACGGCGATCGCGGTCGCCCAGGACATGACCGAGGGCATCATCGCCCGGTTCCGCACCATGGCCGTCGCCCGCTCCTCCGTGCTGACCGGGCACGTCGTGGGCGCGACGATCCAGACCCTGGCCGCCGTGGCGGTGGTCACCGGGGCCGCGATCGCGGTCGGCTTCCGCCCGCACGCCAACGTGGCCGAGTGGCTCGCCGCCCTCGGCGTGGTGCTGCTGCTGACCTTCGCCGTCACCTGGCTGTGCGTCGGCCTCGGACTGTCGGCCAAGAGCGTGGAGACGGCCAGCAACTCGCCGATGTTCCTGATCCTGCTGCCCTTCCTCGGCAGCGGCTTCGTCCCCACCGACTCGCTGCCCACCGCGATGCGCTGGTTCGCCGAGTACCAGCCGTTCACCCCGGTCAACGAGACCCTGCGCGGGCTGCTGACCGGCACGAAGATCGGCGACAACCTGGTCATCACCATCGCCTGGTGCGTCGGGACGGCGGTGCTGTCGTACACCTGGTCGCGCCGCCTGTACGAGCGCGAGCCCAAGCCGCGCTGAGCAGGACGGGGAGGCCGCCGCCCGGGGGAGTGGTTCCCGGGCATGGCCTCCCACCTGGCATGATGGCTTGTCCTATCGCACGTGCGTACAGCTGGAGAACCGCGTCATGGCACCACCCGAGACATCGTCCGGCGCATCGGCGCGCTTCTCCCGCAAGGGCTACCTGGCCATCGCCTGCCTCGCGGCCGTCGGCATCGCCGGAACCTGGGCCGGCGCCGATCTGAGCAGCCACCACTCCGAGGCCCGGCCCGAGGCCCGGCCGGCAGCGGTGACCGCCGCGGTTCAGGCTCGGCTGACCTCCTGGCGGGATCAGGGCGGGCAGCGGCAGATCGACACCGTCCGAGCGGACCTGCGGAAGGTCTCCGCGGACGGGCTGAACTTCGACCTGGCGGCCGAGGCCACCGACTGCGCGGCCCTGGTCCGCGACACCGCGACCGCCCAGGGATACCCCGAGATACCCGACCCGGACACCCAGGCCGACTGGTCCCAGGCGCTGAACGCCCTCCAGCAGTCGGCCGCCGACTGCGCGAGTTCGGCGGTGGACGTGACCGACAACGGGGTCGACCGGGCGAACTTCGCCGAGCTCACCGCGTCCGAGAACGAGCTGACCGAGGCCGAGGCCCCGATGAAGGCCGCGCTCACCCGGCTCCAGAACCCCACCTGGTGAGCCAGGCCTGCTGAGCCGGATCCGGCCGTCAGGTCAGCTGGCGCGGCGGGCAGGGCTGAGGTCAGCCCGGCCCCTCGCGGTCGAGTTCGGCGTCGAGTGCGAGGGCGGCGTTGACCAGGGCGAGGTGGGTGAAGGCCTGCGGGAAGTTGCCCAACTGCTCCCCGGTGGGGCCGATCTCCTCGGCGAACAGGCCGACGTGGTTGGCGTAGGTGAGCATCTTGTCGAAGGCGTAGCGGGCCTGGTCCAGGCGTCCGGCGCGGGCCAGCGCGTCCACGTACAGGAAGCTGCAGAGCGAGAAGGTGCCCTCGCTGCCGCGCAGGCCGTCGGGCGAGGCCTCGGGGTTGTAGCGGTATACCAGGCTGTCGGAGACCAGTTCCTGGTCCATCGCGTCCAGGGTGGACAGCCAGCGGGTCTCCCGCGGTGAGACGAAGCCGATCTTCGGCATCAGCAGCAGCGAGGCGTCCAGCACCTCGCTGCCGTAGTGCTGGACGAAGGCCTGGCGGGTCGGGCTCCAGCCGCGTTCCATCACCTGGGTCATGATCGCGTCCCGGGCGGCGGTCCAGCGCGGCAGGTCGGCCGGGCGGGCCATGGCGGTGGCCACCCGGATGCCGCGGTCGAAGGCGGCCCAGCACATCAGCCGGCTGTAGGTGAAGTCCTGCTGACCGCCCCGGGTCTCCCAGATGCCCTCGTCGGGGCGGTCCCAGTGGTCGGCCAGCCAGTCCAGCAGCCCGGCCAGGACCACCCAGCCGTCGTAGCCCGCCAGTTCGGCGATGTTCTCGGTCTGGGAGAGGGCGTAGACGGCTTCGCCGTAGATGTCGAGCTGCAGTTGGTCGGCGGCCCCGTTGCCGATCCGGACCGGCGCGGAGCCGCGGTAGCCCTCGAAGTGCCGCAGTTCCTCCTCGGACAGCTCGGGGTCCCCGTCGACCCGGTACATGATCTGCAGCCTCTCCCCGCTGGCGGTGCTGCCCGCGCGCAGCCGCGCGCCGAGCCAGCGGCGGAAGGCGTCCGCCTCCTCGGTGTAGCCCAGGGCGATCAGCGCGCTGACGGACAGTGAGGCGTCCCTGATCCAGGTGAAGCGGTAGTCCCAGTTGCGCTCGCCGCCGACCTGTTCCGGCAGGCCGGCGGTGGCGGCGGCGATCAGTGCGCCGGTGGGGGCGTAGGTGAGCAGTTTCAGGGTGATCGCGGAGCGGTTGACCATCTGCTGCCACCGGCCCTTGTAGCGGCAGCGGCTGATCCAGCCGTGCCAGAAGTCGCGGGTGGCGGTGAACCGGGCGCGGACCGCGTCCTCGGTCATCGGCTCGGGCGGCGCGGCGTCAGCGGCGCCGGTGGTCAGCACGAACGCGGCCAGCTGGCCGTGGCTCAGGGTGAAGCCCGCGGTGGCGTCGCCGTCCTCGACGGTGAGCTCGACCGGGCCGACCGGCTGCAGGTAGGCGCTCACGTCCGGCCCGTGGAAGCCGATCCCGCCCGCGTCCGCGCTGGTGCGGTGCTCGGCCCGGCCGTAGTCGAAGCGCGGGCGGCACTCCAGCCGGAAGGCCACGGTTCCGCGCACCACCCGTACCGCGCGGATGATCCGGTGCTGGTCGGAGGCGCGGGACGGCTCGTCGAGCGGCATGAAGTCGATGACCTCGCCGATGCCGTCCACGGTGAGGAAGCGGGTGATCAGGACCGCCGAGTCGGGCAGGTAGAGCTGGCGGACCGTCACCTCCTCCGGCCCGGCGTCCGCGGCGGCGGTGAGGGTGAAGTGGCCGCCTTTGTCGTGGTCGAGCAGCGCGGCGAAGATGCTGGGCGAGTCGAAGCGCGGTGCGCAGAACCAGTCGATGACGCCGTCGGAGGAGACGAGCGCGGCGGTCTGCAGGTCACCGACGATGCCGTGGTCGGCGATGGGGGGATAGCGGCGCATGGGTCGAGCCTTTCAGCAGGCGCGGCCGGCGGCGCGGGGTGTGCACCGTACGAGTGACCGGCGCCGTACGAGTCACCGCGACCGCCCGCGGGCCCGGGACGGGTGCTGGGCTACGGTCACCCGGTAGCGAAACCGAGGAGGACACCCGTATGGAACGCGTCCTGGTCGCCGGGAGCACCGGTGCAGGCAAGACCACCCTGGCCCGTGCGCTGGCCGGACGGCTGGGCATCCCGTTCCACGAGATGGACGCGCTGGCCATCACCGGTCCCGGCTGGCAGGACAACCCGCGCCTGTTCGAGGACGTGTCGCGGATCAGCGCGGAGCAGTCCTGGATCTTCGACTCGCTCGGCTATCCGGAGGTCCGCGACCTGCTGTGGTCCCGCGCGGACACCGTGGTCTGGCTCGACTACTCCCGTCCGGTGGTGATGCGCCGGGTGCTGCGCAGGTCAGCGGCCCGCACGCTGCTGCGCCGCCGGGTCTTCGGCGGGAACGTCGAGACCGCGGGCTCCTGGTTCAGCGCCGACCACCCGGCCCGCTGGGCCTGGTCGCAGTACGCGAACCGCAGGGCGGAGATCGCCGCCCGCAGCGCGGACCCCCGGTTCGCCCCGCTCGACGTGGTCCACCTCGGCACCCCGCGGGCGGCGCAGGCCTGGCAGCGGACCGTGATCGACCCGGCCGCCGATCTGCGGGACAATTCAGACAGGCGGACGGCACGCTGAACGAGAGAGCACGTTGAACAAGAGAGCACGCTGAACGGGACGGCACGCTGAACGGTGGTGCACCGATGAGTCTCAGTGATCGCGAGCGGCTGGAGATCGACCGGGCGAACGGGTCCGAGCTGCCCCCGGTGGTGTTCGTCCACGGGCTGTGGATGCTGGCGTCCAGCTGGCAGCCGTGGCGGTCGTTGTTCGAGCAGAACGGCTACGCCACGCTGGCGCCGGGCTGGCCGGACGATCCGGAGACCGTCGCCGAGGCGCGGGAGCGCCCGCGGCTGTTCGCCGGGAAGGGCATCCGGCAGGTCGCCGACCACACGGCCGAGCTGATCCGGGCGCTGCGGCGGCAGCCGGTGCTGGTCGGGCACTCCTTCGGAGGCCTGGTGGTCCAGCAGCTGGCCGGCCGCGGTCTGGCCGCCGCGTCCGTGCCGATCGGCTCGGCGCCGTTCCGCGGCGTGCTGCCGCTTCCGCTGTCGGCGCTGCGGTCGTCCTTCCCGGTGCTCGGCAATCCGGCCAACCGCAGGCAGGCGGTGATGCTCAGCCGGGAGCAGTTCCGCTACGCGTTCGCCAACGCCGTCAGTGCGGATGAGGCCGAGCGGCTCTACGAGACCTTCGCGGTCCCGGGCTCGGGCCGACCGCTGTTCCAGGCCGCGACGGCGAACCTGGACCCGTCCACCGAGGCCGCGGTCGACACCCTCGGCACCCGGCGCGGCCCGATGCTGCTGATCAGCGGGGACAAGGACCGGATCGCCCCACACGCGATCGCCGCCGCCAGCTATCGGAGGCAGCGGCGCAACCTCGCCACCACCGAGTTCCAGCAGATCGCCGACCGGGGGCACTCGCTGGTCCTCGACAGCGGCTGGGAGGTCGTCGCGGAAGCGGCGCTGGCCTTCGTCAAGCGCCATCCCTGAGCCGGGAGACCGGGTTTTCATCTACCAGCTCTAGCAGTCATTCCCCACCAGAATTGACGAACCGTCAGGCCCCGTCGGGCACCGTCAGCTGCTCGCGCAGCGCCTGGTTCACCTTCGCCCAGGTCAGCGCGGCGGCATCGGCGTCGTAGTCGTCCGGGCGGGCCTCGCAGAGGAACCCGTGGCCGACGCCGGGGATCCGTACCACCTCGTGCGGCACCTTCGCCTCGGTCAGCAGCGCCTCGATCTCCTCGACCTCGCTCGGCTGCACCGCGTGGTCGAGGGTGCCGTAGAAGCCGAGCACGAACGCCCCGTTCGCGGCGATCTTCGGCGCGTCCGCCAGCGGCGGGCGCGGCTCGGCGACCGGGATCCCGCCGTGGACGGTCCAGCCGCCGTAGACGGAGACCACCAGCGCGAACGGCAGCTCGGTGGCGCCGAGCAGGCCCAGGTGGCCACCGAAGCTGACCCCGAACACGGCGACGCGCCCGCCGGGGGCGAGCCGGAGGGCGGCCTCGTGCGCCGCCGCGAGGTCGGCGAGGACCTCCGCACGGGTTATCGCATGCAGCAGTTCGAATCCGCGGGTCCGCCCGGCGTCGCCGTACGGCAGGGACGCGCGCGGCTCGCGCCGCCAGTGGACGTCGGGGGCGACGGCCGCGTACCCCTCCCGGGCGAGCCGTTCGACCACGCCGCGGATGTCGGCGTTCAGTCCGAACAGCTCCGGCAGCACGATCACCGCCCCGGCCGGGTCCTGTCCGCTGGGCACGGCCTGGTACGCCGCGAATCCCGGGGCGATCTCGGTCCAGCCGGTGACGATGTCCGTCGTAGCATCCGACATGTTCACAACTTCCCCTCGTTGCACAAGCCTTGTCGTCCCTACGCTATGTCGTCAACCGGTCCGGGGCTCGTGGATTTCGGGGCGGCCCCGGTCAGCACGTCCCCGGCCGGTGTGCGCTGGTAGAGCACCGAGCGCCCGGCCCGGCGGCGGTCGACCAGGCCGGCGTCGAGCAGCACCTTGAGGTGCCGCCCCACCGAGCCCAGCCCCTGGCCGGTCAGCGCGACCAGCTGGGTGGTGCTCCTCGGCGCCGCCAGCAGCACCAGGACGGCGGCCCGCCCGGGTCCGAGCAGTCGGCTCAACGCCTCCGGCGCGGCCGGGGCCGCCGGTTCGGCCAGCGGGCCCGAGCACGGGTAGACCACGGCGTAGTGGTGCGGCTCGTCCCAGCTCACCCACCCCCGGTGCACGCTCGCCGGGACGAACACCAGCCGCGCGCCGGACAGGTCCCGGGGCGGGTTGTCGGTGCGGTTGATCTGCAGCCGCCCGTCGCCGAGCCAGCGCATCCCCGGGCGCATCCGGTCGAGCGCCGCGGCCCAGCCGCCGCTGCTCAACTGCCCGGTGCGGGAGAGGACGTCGGCCTCGAACAGCCGCCGCCGGCGTGGCCAGAGCGGCTGCAGGGTGCTGCTCCACACCCACTCCAGCAGGTCGGCGGCGCGGCCCGGCAGCTCGTCCCGGTGCCGGGCGAGCGCGGCGGGGAGCCGTCCCCCGGTCGCGGTGTCCAGGTCGGCCAGGACGGTGTCCGGCGACGCTCCGCGGATCCGGCCCAGCTCCTGACGGAACGTCAAGCTCTGTGGGTGCGGCGGGACGGGGGCCAGGAAGTCGGCGATCCAGCGCGGTTGGAGCGCGGCCTCCACCAGCAGCGCGGTGACCGGGTCGGCCCGCAGCCGCTCGTCGTAGTCGGGCAGGTGCCGGTCCAGCCAGGGGCGCACACCGGGGTGCGGCGGTCGGCGGACGGCGAGGGTGGTCAGGCAGGCCACGGTCTCGACCAGCGGCGAGACGACGAAGCTGCTGCGCGCCAGGGTGTCCGCGTCCACCAGCCAGAGCCCCATGCCGTGCCCATCCCTTCCTTTGTCCCCTTGTCGGTTTGTCCCTCTTTCCCGTGGACATTTCGCGGTACTGCGAAACATTGTCCACCCCGGGTCGGGCGTCCGCAGACTCTGCGCATGCGCACCTATCAGGAGCTGTTCCGCACACCGGAGTTCACTCCGTTCTTCAGCACCGTGGCAGCGGGGATCGCGGCCTCGACCGTCAGCGGCATCGCGCTGGGCACCCTCGTCTACTCCGCCACCCACTCGCCGCTGCTCGCCGCGCTCAGCATGTTCGGCTCGTCCTTCGCCCAGGTCATCGGTGCCGCGTTCCTGCTCTCCGCCGCCGATCGGCTGCCGCCGAGGGCGACGCTGACCGCACTGGCGGGCTGCTTCGGCGTCGGCACGGCCGTGCTCGCACTGCCCGGTCTGCCGCTCGGGGCGATGTTCGCGGTCATCCTGGCCCTCGGCCTGCTCAGCTCGCTGGGCGGCGGGGTGCGCTACGGGCTGCTCAGCGAGATCCTGCCCAAGGACGGCTATGTGCTGGGGCGCTCGGCGACGAACCTGGCGGTCGGCGCGATGCAGATCTGCGGGTACGCCGCGGGCGGCGCGCTGGTCGCCGCGTTCTCCCCGCGCGGGACGCTGCTGGTCGCGGCGGCGCTGGGCCTGGTCGGCGCGGCCGTGGCCCGGTTCGGGCTCAGCGCCCGGCCGCCGCGTACCGCGGGGCGGCCCACGGTCGGCGAGACCTGGCGCACCAACGCCCGGCTCTGGTCCTCCCGTCCGCGGCGCTACGTCTACCTGGCGCTGTGGGTGCCGAACGGCCTGATCGTCGGCTGCGAGGCGCTGTTCGTCCCGTACGCGCCCCGGTACGCGGGGCTGCTGTTCGCGGTCGCGGCGGCCGGGATGCTGACCGGGGACCTGCTGGTCGGACGGGTCGTCCCGCAGCGCTGGCGAGTCCGGCTGGCCGCGCCGCTGCGGCTGCTGCTGGCGGCGCCGTACCTGGTCTTCGCGCTGCGTCCGCCGCTGCCGCTCGCGGCCGTCGCCGTGCTGCTGGCCTCGGCCGGGTACGCCGCCAGCCTGGTGCTGCAGGAGCGGCTGATCGCGCTGACGCCGGAGCAGGTGCACGGCCAGGCGCTGGGGCTGCACAGCTCGGGCATGCTCACCATGCAGGCGGTCGGCGCGACCCTGGCCGGTCTGCTGGCCCAGCGGCTGGCGCCGGCCGAGACGATGGCGGTGCTGGCGGGGGCCTCGGTCATGGTCACCTTGCTGCTCGGCCGCGGGCTGCGGGGCGAGGTCGGCGTGAATGGTGAGGTCGGCGGTGCCGGTGGTGTCGGTGGTGCCGGTGGTGTCGATGACCTGGGGCCGGAGTCGGGGCCCGAGCCTGCGGTTTCTGTAGTGAGCACTCCATAACCGGTACGCTGGCGGTATGCCCACCCCTGCGCGCACCGCCGCCACCCCCGCGTCCCCCGCCGCCACGCCCCGCCTCACCAGCAAGGGTCGGGCGACCCGGGAGCGGATCGTCGCCGCGGCGGCCGGGCTGATGTTCGAGAACGGCGTGGCCGGAACCAGCATCGAGGACGTCCAGCTCGCCGCCGGAGTCAGCACCTCGCAGGTCTACCACTACTTCGGCGACAAGAAGGCCCTGGTCAAGGCGGTGATCGCATATCAGAGCGACACCGTCGTGGGCGCCCAGGAGCCGCTGCTCGGCAAGCTGGACAGCGTGGCCGGGCTGCGCGCCTGGAGCGATGCCATCGTGCGGCTCCAGCGCAGTCGGCAGTGCCAGGGCGGCTGCCCGATCGGCTCGCTCGGCAGCGAGCTGGCCGAGATCGACGACGAGGCCAGGGTCGACGTCGCGGCCGGCTTCTCGCGCTGGGAGCAGGGCATCCGCAGCGGGCTGCACGCCATGCACGACCGCGGTGAACTGCGCCGGGACGTGGACCCGGAGGCGCTGGCGCTGGCCACCCTCGCCGCGTTGCAGGGCGGGCTGCTGCTGACCCAGATCCGCCGCGACACCGTCGCCCTGGAGGCGGCGATGGGCGCGATGATCGACCACATCGCTTCGCTGGTCGTCGCCGTTCCGGCCTGACTCTTCCCGCTCTCATTTCTGGAGTTGACACTCCAAAATAGATCTGCGACGGTCATTAATGGAATGAACACTCCACTCACGGGAGCCCAGATGACCACCACCCAGCCCCAGCCCACCATCGCCGAGCAGTCCGCCGCCGTCTCCGCGGGCGCGGCGACCCGCCTGCCGCCGGAGGTCGTCGCCGCGTTCAGTGCGGAGCAGGCCGGCCTCGACGCCGCGGGCCTGCCCGCGGGTGTCACCGCCCCCGGCGCCCCGATGCCGGACGGTGCGCTGCTGGACGTGCACGGCTCGCCCACCACGCTCACGGTGGCCCGCGCCGACCGGCCCGCCGTGGTGGTCTTCTATCGCGGCGCCTGGTGCCCGTACTGCAACGTCACCCTGCGCACCTACCAGCAGGGCCTGCTGCCGGAGCTGGAGCGGCGTGGGGTCGGGCTGATCGCGGTCAGCCCGCAGAAGGCGGACGGCTCGCTGTCGACGCAGGAGGCCAATGAGCTGACCTTCACCGTGCTGTCCGACCCCGGCAACAGCGTCGCCGGGCAGCTCGGCATCCTCACCGCGCCCACCGATGGCACCCGCGAGGCGCAGGGCGCGCTCGGCCTGGACCTGGCCACCGTCAACGCGGACGGCACCTACGGGCTGCCGATGCCGACGGTCGCCGTGGTGGACCGGCGGGGGACGCTGCGCTGGATCGACGTGCACCCCAACTACACCACCAGGAGCGAGGTCGCCGACATCCTCGCGGCGGTGGCCGGTCTGGACGACTGACCGGCGGCGTCGGTGGTGTCAGCGGTGTCGGTGGCGTAGGAATCCGCAGCGAAGGGCCCGGCTTCGGCCGGGCCCTTCGTCGTACTTGAACATGTTCAAAAACATGGCTACAGTCCTGATCGACGCAGAAACTGAACGCGTTCAAGAAAACCCACGAGAGCGGAGCCGACCCATGTACACTGTCGACAGCTATGTGATCTATCTGGCCATCAGCATCGGACTCACCGTCTGGGTGGCCCGCACCCTCAGCCGCAGCGGCAAGGTCTTCCTCGCCGACGTCTTCCACGGCAACGAGAAGCTCACTGACGCGGTGAACCACCTGCTGGTGGTCGGCTTCTACCTGGTCAACCTGGGCTTTGTGTCGCTCTGGCTGCGCGGCGCCGACGTCGCCGACGTCCCGGGCATCTTCACCGCCCTCTCCTACAAGATCGGCACGGTGCTGCTGGTGCTCGGCCTGCTGCACCTGGTGAACGTCTACGTGCTGAACCGGATCCGCCGCCGCGGCCTGATGGAGACCGAGCAGCGCCCGCCGGTCCCGCCGCAGGGCTGGACCCCGCCCGCCGCGCCGCAGCACGCCTGAGCCCCGGGCCATGACCGCCACCGCACCTGCCGAGGACGGGGAAGGCCGGGAAGACCGGGGAGGCCGGGGCTCCAGCGATGCCCCGGTCCGCCGGCTCACCGTCCTCTACGACCAGGACTGCCCGCTCTGCCGCCACGTCCGCGGCTGGCTGAGCCGGCAGAGCCAGCTGGTCCCGCTCGACTTCGTCCCCGCCGGGACCGAGCAGGCCCGGCAGCGCTACCCAGGGCTCGACCACGCCCGCACACTCCGCGAGATCACCGTCGTCGCCGACGCCGGGCAGGTATACGAGGGAGCCGCCGCCTGGGTGGTCTGCCTGTGGGCGCTGCGCGGCTACCGCGCCATGGCGCACCGCTTCGCGTCCCCGAACGGGGCCCAGCTGGCCAGGGGCATGGTGCTCACCGCCGCGAAGTGGCGGGAGAGCGCAAAGGCCGGGTCCGGCCGACCGACTGCACAGGGGAGAGCCGGTCGGCCGGGGCAGCCTTTCACACCCGACGGGCACTGGGTCTGGACCGGCGATTCCTGGCAGCCCGCGGGGCGCCCCGGGCGCCCGGCGCCTGGACCGGTACCTGGTCCGGTGCCTGGTCCGGTGCCCCGCTCGGCGCCTCGCCCGGTGAGTGTCCCGACCCCCACCGACCCCTGCGAGGGCCACTGCGGCACCGATGGCGGCTAGCCTCAGGAGGGTGAACGACGTAGTGCCAAGCACGCCGACCGAGCCCCCCGCGCCCGTGGCCGCCCCGAAGACCGCCAAGGGCGAGCAGACCAGGGCGCTGATCCTGGAGACCGCGATGCGGCTGTTCCAGGAGCGCGGCTACGACAAGACGACCATGCGGGCCATCGCCGCCGAGGCGGGTGTCTCCGTCGGAAACGCCTACCACTACTACGAGGGCAAGGAATTCCTGATCCAGGGGTTCTACGACCGGATGACGCATGAGCACGCGGTCGAGGCCCGTGCTCGGATGGCGGGGAAGACGGACTTCGCCGAGCGGCTCCAGGTCGCCCTGGACTCCTGGGTGGACTGCGCGGCGGACTACCACGAGTTCGCCGCCCAGTTCTTCCGGACGGCGGCGGACCCGAACAGCGCGCTCAGCCCGTTCTCCAACGAGTCCCACCCGGCCCGGGAGACCGCGGTGCAGATCTTCCGCGACGTGATCGACGGCTCCGACCTCGGCCCCAAGCTGGACCCGGAGCTGGAGGAATTGCTGCCGGACCTGCTCTGGCTGCACCTGATGGTGGTCGTCCTGTACTGGGTCTTCGACCGCACCGAGGACACCGAGCGCACCCGCGCCTTCGTCAAGCGCTGCGCGCCCTTCGTCGCCAAGATCGTCGCCCTGTCCCGCTACCGGGTCTTCCGCCCCCTGGTCCGCGACGCGGTCGACATGATCCAGGAGTTCGTCCTGCCGACCATCGGCAAGGTTGCCCCGGTCCGGGGCACGACCGCCAAAGCACCCAAATAGCCTAGAAGGCAAAGTAGTAGAGCAGCCGTGAGCCCCTCCGGGCCGAGCGTGATCTCGGTACGGAGGGGGCGGGCGGCGGGCCACGCCGACGCCTGGGCGCTAGCGCTAGATGTGCCGCATCGCGTAGATCGTGCCGATGTAGCTCATCTTCTCGAACTTGACGACGGTGCCGGAGTGCGGGGCGTGCAGGACGTAGCCGCCGCCGGCGTAGAGGCCGACGTGGGTGTTGCCGTTGAAGAAGACCAGGTCGCCGATCTGGAGGTCGGCGGTCGAGGTGACCGGGGTGCCGGAGTTGATCTGGTCGTAGGTGGTGCGGCCGATCGAGAGGCCTGCCTGCTTGTAGGCCCACTGGGTCAGCCCGGAGCAGTCGAAGCTGTCGGGCCCGGTGTGGTTCCAGATGTAGGGGTCGTTGAGCCGGGTCTCCGCCGCGGCGAAGGCCCGGCCGCCGACGCCGGAGCCGGCCGAGGCGGGGTGGTAGGCGGCGTTGCCGCCGTCGCCCCGCAGCCTGGCGACCGCGCTGCGCTGGGCGGTGGTCAGCGCGGCCAGCTGGGCCTTTGCCGCGGCGAGCTTCCGCTGTACCGACGCCTTCTCCTTGGCGAGCTGCCTGGTGGCGGCGTCGAGTGCCGCGAGCTTGTCCCCGGCGTCGGCTCTCTCCCGGGACAGCGTCCGCTGCTCGCTCAGGAGTTGCGCCAGCACTGCGGCCTGACTGTCTGTCAACTGACTCAGCGTGGAGGCCCGGTTCAGGTACTCGGTGGGGTCCGAGGACAGCATCAGCTGCACCGACGGGTCGATCGACCCGTCCCGGTACTGCGCGGCGGCGACCTGGCCGAGTACCGCCGACTTGGCGCTCACCAGCGCCTGCTGCCGCGCGACCTGGTCCTGAAGGACGGCCACCTGCTTCTGCAGCGCCTGCTGCCGGGACTGCGTCGCGTCGTACTGCTGGATCTCCTGGTCGGCTTCCTGGTTCTGCCGGTCGATCTGTGCCTTGAGCTGCGCCGCGGTCGGCGGCGGAGCCCCCTGCGCGGACTGGGCGGCGACCGCGCTCAACGCGACGGTGGTGGCCGCGACGGTGGTGGCCGCGGCGGTGAGCGCGGATATCCGGGCCCGGCCGGGACTCCTCGGACGGCGATGGGACGTCATAGGGGTGAACTCCTCGCTCGGTTGTTCCTGCCGGGTCCGCACCAGGGGGCGGCTGGTCAGCCGGGGGCGGCTGGTCAGCCGGGGAGGTGCAGGGCGGCAGCCGGGCTGGTGGCGCAGACGAACATGTTCCCCTGCTCCATCTCGTCGGCCCGGGTCGCATGCGGGTTGGACATCACGCCGAACCGGCAGGGCTCGGGGAGCGCCTTCCACACCCGCTCCCAGGCCGGTGCCGACAGCAGCGCCCCGGCCTGCTGCACCGTCAGCGCCTGGGCCTGCGCGCTGGTCGACATGCCCAGGTAGACCTCCTGGCCGTCGGGCCCGTTCCAGGCCAGGGACCAGATGGCGGCCCCGGTCCCGTGCGTGTAGTCCTTGAAGGACTCGTCGACGTAGAGGGTGCCGCCGTTCAGGGGCGTGGTGCCGCAGATGTCGTGGGGTGCGACCGCCTTGCTGGGGCAGGAGGACTTCCGGGCTTCCTTGCCCACGCTCAGGGTGATCGTGGACTTGCCGTGGGGCGTTTCCAGGTCCGTCCTCACCACGGCCAGCGACTGCCCTCCGGGCGCCTGCACCTCGGGGGCGAACACCTGGAGCGAGATCCCGCCCAGATCCGCCTCCTTGGTGGTGGTGGAGCCCGCCGGAAGCAGGGACTTCAGGGTCTGCACCACGTAGGTCGGCATCCAGTCGGTGCCGGGCGTCGCCGCCGCGGCCGTGCTGGTGCTGGTCCTGGTGCTGCTGACATCGGCCATCGCGTGGGACGAGGACGCCGCCCCGACCACGGTCGGCGCTGGCGAGGTGCCGCCCAGCAGCGGCACCGCCACGGCCGCCGCCACCGCGAGCGCGCCCGCGCCCGCCAGCGTCCGCTTGACCCTGGACGTGCGCCGGATCCGGCGGCCCCGGTCCACCGCCCCCGCGTACAGGCTCGCCGGAGTCGGCTGCGCCGCCGACTCGGCCGCCGCCCTCAACTCCTGCGCCAAGGCGAACTCGTCGAACCCGTCGAACCCGTCGAACTCAAGGTCTGATGACATGCCACATCCCTCTCTCTGTCCCTCCCGATCGATGCACGTGCTGAAGCGCAGGGGCGCAGGGGGCGGGGTCAGAATCCGGCGATCTCGGCGAAGCTGCCGCCCAGCACCGCGCGCAGCCGCTCCAGCGCCCGACTGCTGCGCGAGCGCACCGCCGTGGACGACAGCCGCAGCGCGGTTGCCGTCTCCTCCACGCTGCGGTCCTCCCAGTAGCGCAGCACCAGCACCGCCCGGTCCTGCGGGGCGAGCTGCCGCAGCGCGGCCAGCAGCGTCACCCGCAGCGCGGGGTCCTCCTGCCCGGCCTCGTCGCCACCGGCCCGCTCCGCCAGGATCCCGGTGGGCAGCTCACCGCTGCTGCGCTTGCGGCGCTGCGAGACGAAGACGCTGACCAGCACCGTCTGCGCGTAGCCGGCGGGATTCTCCAGCCGGGACAGGCGTCCCCAGCGTGCGAACATCCGGCCCAGTGCCTCCTGCACCAGGTCCTCGGCCAAGTGCGCGTCCCCCGCGGTCAGCAGGAACGCCGTGCGGAACAGCTGTCCGCCCCGACCCAGCGCGAAGTCCTGGAAATCGACAGGCTCGTGGCCTGGGCCCCGCGATCGTGCCCCCGAACCAGCGGCTGTCATGTGCTCCATGCCCGACTAACGCGACGAGCGCGCACTTCTGTTGCAGCCCGATCGGAACTGCTTTCGCGAGAACCCGTCCGAACCCGTCAGCTTCCGTCGGAACCCGCCAGGACCCGTCAGAACCCGTCCGGGCACCACGGGCGGAAGTCGGTGCGGAGCAGGGCGTCGGTGCGGGCGGCTCCGCCCGGACGCAGCTCGCGCAGCAGTCCGGCCGCGTGCAGCCGGGCCGCGCTGTCGCTGCCCAGGTAGAGCGTCCCCAACTCCCGGACGTCGAGGGCGAGGTCGGCCGGGGCGCCGTCGTCGGCCCGGGTCAGGCCGCCGGTGCCGTCGGCCGCGGCGGTCAGGGCCCAGCGGCCGTCCAGGTAGCCGAGCCGGTCGGCGACCTGGAGCACCACCTGCCCTGCCCCCGCGTAGGTACGGGCGCCGAAGGCCTTGGGGCCGTCGAGGAGCCGCAGCCAGACGAAGTCGGCGCTGCTGTCGCCGCCGTCCACGCAGGCGCGGGGGTCGTCGAGCAGCAGCGGCAGCGGGTCGTCGGGGGCGATGTTGGAGATCTCGACCTTGTCGATCCAGTCGACGCTGAGGACGTAGCGCCACATCGCGGCGGCGGCGGCCCGGTCCACCGCGACGTGGTCGCGGACCTTGAGGGTGCACTTGGTGATCATGTTGGGCCACTCGTCGGTGACCGTGTAGGCGAGGAACCCGGCCGGACGGCCGGCCGCGTCGCGGTAGAGCACCACCAGCGGTTCCTTCCAGGAGCGGTCGGACCCCTGCAACTCCCCGGTGCGCATCTGCCAGTTGACGGCCCGTCGGTCGATCGCGCCGGGCTGGGTGCGGCGGAAGCGGTCGTGCAGCTCGGGGCCGAACTTGCGCCACTCCTCCATGGTGAGGAACTCGAAGCTGCCGCCGTCGGCCTCGGCCGGGACCCGTACGCCGCCCGCGCGCAGCTTGTCGATGCTGTAGCCGCGGTGCGCGGTGGCCGGGCCGAAGCCGAAGCGGCCGTAGATCCGGTACTCGGCGGCGACCAGGATGGCGAGGCTGTCGCCGCGCTCTGCGGCGGCGGCCAGGTCCTGGGTCATCATCCGGGTGAGCAGCCCGCGGCGGCGGTGGGTGGCGGCCACGGTGACGTTGGTGATCGCGTCGGCGACCAGGGCCGCGCCGCCGGGGACGGTCAGCTCGCGGTCCGTGCTGCGGAAGGTGCCCACGCAGCGGCCGCGGTCGTAGGCGCCGAGGGTCCGCCCGGGGTCGAAGAAGGCCTGGCGCATCTCCTCGCTGCCGTCGCCCTTCGCCTCCATGAAGCCGCTCTGCACGGCGCGGCCCCAGTCGGCGAGTTCGCCCTCCTCGACCGCCCGGACGATGATCTGTCGCTGGTCGCCGGCGTGCTCGTTGCCGCCGTCGCCGTTACTGCCGTCGTTGCCGCTGTTGCCGTCGTTGCCGTGCTGAGCGCCGTCGTGTCCCATGCCAGGCACCCTACGAGGCGGCGACCGCCGGGGCATCCGCATTTTCCGGAACCCGGGCCGGGAGCGGAACCGGGTCAGGTTCCGGGGTGCGCCCCCGGAGCAGCCAGACGAATCCGGCCGCGGTCACCGCGCCCAGCAGCGTGCAGGTGGTCCAGACCGCGTCGCCGCCGCCCGCGGTGAGCAGCAGACCCGCCGTCAGCGGGGCCACGAACGAGGCCCCGGTCCAGGCCAGTGAGTAGACGCCCTGGTAGCGACCGCGGGCGTGGACCGGCGACAGTTCCGCGACGATGGCCATCCCGGCCGGGACCCGCAGCATCTCGCCCGCGGTCCACACGGTCACCGTCAGCGCGTAGAACCAGGCCGCCCCGGCGAACGCGGTCAGGCCGAAGCCGCAGCCGGTGAGCAGCGAGGCCGCGCACAGCATGGCGGCCCGGTTCCGGCCCTGGACCAGCCGGGTCAGCGGGATCTGCAGCAGCACGATCAGCACCCCGTTGAGGCTGACCACCGCGCCGTAGTCGGTGGGGGAGAAGCCCTCGTGGCCCATCACGATCGGCAGCGCCATGCTGCCCTGGCCGTCCACGCAGCCGGTGAGGAAGGTGAGGCCGACGAAGGCCATGAAGACCGGGTTGCGCAGCACCGCGCCGAGGCCGACCGCGGGCTTGTCGGTGACCCGGGCCCCGCCCGCCTGTTGGTCCGCCGTCCGCTGGGACGGCGGGTGGACCGGCCGGGTCTCCGGCACCCGGGTGAAGACGACGACCGCGCACAGCAGCGTGGTCGCCGCGTCGCCGACGAACAGCAGCAGGTAGCCGTGCGCCGCGATCAGCCCGGCCGCCGCCGCGGAGAAGGCGAAGCCGATGTTGATGGCCCAGTAGTTGAGCGAGTAGGCACGGACCCGGTCGACGGCGGGGACCAGGTCCGCCATGATCGCGGAGACGGCCGGGCGCCCGGCGTTGCCGGTGAAGCCGACCACCGCCGCGGCGACCGCGATCGCCCAGGCCGGGTGGACCAGGCCCAGCGCCAGCGTGGCCAGGGCGGTCCCGGACTGGGCGGCGAGCAGCGTGGGCCGCCGTCCGATCCGGTCCGCGAGCACCCCGCCGACCACCGAGGCGAAGCTGCCGCCGAGCCCGTACAGCGAGGCGACCAGGCCGGCGAAAGCCGGGCTGAAGTGCCGGTCCAGGGTCAGGTAGAGGGCCAGGAAGGGGACGACGAAGCCGCCGATCCGGTTCACCAGGGTGCTCAGCCAGAGCCACCAGAACGCCTGCGGCAGCCCGCCGACCGTCTCCCGGAACGATGCCCCCAGCCGCTCGGACAGGCCCGGACGGGGTAGCGGGCGCGAGGGCATGGCGAGGCTCCTGAGCAGCGGCTGTAAGTGTCACATCAACGGCCTGGAGATTACTCGCCGTCTCATCGTCGGCGCCACCGGGTTTCAGCTGCCGCCGACTCGACTAGGCTTCGGGCCATGGCTGAAGCTCCCTACCGTCTTGTCCTGCTCCGCCACGGCGAGAGCCAGTGGAACGAGAAGAACCTCTTCACCGGCTGGGTCGACGTCGACCTCAACGAGAAGGGCGAGAAGGAGGCCGTACGCGGTGGCGAGCTCCTCGCCGCCGAGGGCTTCCTTCCGGACGTCCTGCACACCTCCCTGCTGCGCCGGGCGATCCGCACCGCGCAGATCGCCCTCGACCGGGCCGACCGCCACTGGATCCCGGTGCGCCGCTCCTGGCGCCTGAACGAGCGTCACTACGGCGCTCTGCAGGGCAAGGACAAGGCCCAGACCCTGGCCGAGTTCGGCGAGGAGCAGTTCATGCTCTGGCGCCGCTCGTACGACACCCCGCCGCCCGTACTCGCCGCCGACGCCGAGTACTCGCAGGCGCACGACTCCCGCTACGCCCAGCTCCCGGTGGACGCCCGGCCGCAGACCGAGTGCCTCAAGGACGTGGTCGAGCGGATGCTGCCCTACTGGTACGACTCCATCGTCCCCGACCTCGCCGACGGACGCACGGTCCTGGTCACCGCGCACGGCAACTCGCTGCGCGCGCTGGTCAAGCACCTCGACGGGATCTCCGACGAGGACATCGCCGGCCTCAACATCCCCACCGGCATCCCGCTGCTCTACGAGCTGGACGCCGACTTCAAGCCGCTCACCAAGGGCGGCCGTTACCTCGACCCGGAGGCGGCCGTCGCCGCCATCGAGGCCGTGAAGAACCAGGGCAAGAAGTAGGTCCCCTTCCACGGAAAGGCCCCCGAGCCGCGGCATCAGCGCGGCTCGGGGGCCTTTCCGTGGTTCACGGGGTCAGTGCTTGCCGCCGCACTGGCAGGGGGCTCCGGACTGGCAGCCGCAGCCGCAGCCCGAACCGCAGCCGCAGGCCGCCAGCAGGGGCAGCGGGATCAGCAGCGTCTGCTGGGCGGTGGGGTCGGCCGGTTCGGCGGCGGGCGCGGTGGGCGGGTTCGGGGTCTGGGCCATGGACGGTTCCTCCCTCAGGCGGTCATGCCTGTGTCCCAGTGCAGCAGCCCGTGCACGGAGCGTCAACGGGCGTACGGGATCGCCCGCACACCCGCCCGCGCGCCCCCACCGCCGACGGTCCTGCCCGGCTGCCCCGCCCCCGCCCGGAGGGCTACTTCGCCTCGGGGACGAAGTCGTCCGCGTGCTCGCCGGTGACCAGGAACACCACGCGCTTGGCCACCGACACCGCGTGGTCCGCGAAGCGCTCGTAGTAGCGGCCGCACAGGGTCACGTCCACCGCGGTCTCGATGCCGTGCTGCCAGCGGTCGTCCAGCAGGTGCGAGAACAGCTGGCGGTGCAGCTCGTCGATCTCGTCGTCGTCCCGCTCCAGCTCCAGCGCGGCGTCCACGTCCTTGGACGAGATCACCAGGCCTGCCTTGGCGACCAGGCGCTGGGCCAGCTGGCCCATCTCCAGCACGATCGGGTGCAGGTCCGCCGGGACCGCGGACTCGGGGTAGCGCAGCCGGGCCAGCTTCGCCACGTGCCGGGCCAGGTCGCCGGCCCGCTCCAGGTCCGCGCTCATCCGCAGTGAGGTGACCACGATCCGCAGGTCGGTGGCCACCGGCTGCTGCCGGGCGAGCAGGGCGATGGCCCGGTTCTCCAGGTCGTGGTGCAGTTCGTCGACCTTCTCGTCGGCCGCGATGACGCTCTCGGCGATGCCGAGGTCCGCGTCGAGCAGCGCCGTGGTCGCCCGCCCGATCGCGGATCCGACCAGCCGGGCCATCTCGACCAGGCCGTCGCCGATCGAATCGAGTTCCTCGTGGTACGCGTCGCGCATCGTCCCGTCCTCCTGCTGACTGAATCTCTGACTGGGTCCACCATGGGCCGCCCGGACGTACCGCCGAGTCAGTAGGAGTGAACCACTGCCGACGCCAAGGTGAATTCTCGGCGACCGCAGGCTGATGCCATGCTCCAGGGGTTACAGCAGGTCACCGTCGTGCGCTTACGCTGAACGCATGGACGTGAACGTGGCTGAAGCCGCAGCGAGCGCGCTTGCCGGGCTCGGAGTCGGCCTCACCGCCGCGCTGTCCTTCCGCTGGAGCGAGAAGGACCGAAAGAAGTCCGCGAAACGGATCGACGTGCAGCCCGAACCCGAACTGCCACCCGGCGTGGACACCGTGCTGTCGGTGCTGCGCTCCTGCGCGGTGGTGCTCGACGACAGCGATCAGGTGATCAAGGCCAGCTCCGCCGCCTATGCGCTGGGACTGGTCCGAGGCGGCGCCATCGCCGTCGACGAGATGCTGGCGATGGCCCGGCAGACCCGCCGCGACGGGGAGATACGCCAGGCCGACCTGGACATCCCGCGCGGCGGCGGCAAGATCCACGGCGATGCCCTCGCGGTGTCGGTGCGGGTCGCCCCGCTCGGCTCCCGGCTGGTGCTGGTCCTGGTCGAGGACCTGACCGAGGCCCGCCGGATCGAGGCGGTCCGCCGCGACTTCGTCGCCAATGTCTCGCACGAGCTGAAGACCCCGGTCGGCGCCCTGTCCCTGCTCTCCGAGGCGGTCCAGGACGCCAGCGACGACCCCGAGGCGGTCCGCCGCTTCGCCGGCCGGATGCTGATCGAGGCCACCCGGCTGACCAGCCTGGTCCAGGAGATCATCGAACTCTCCCGGGTCCAGGACGACGAGCGGCTGACCGACTCCGAACCGGTTGCGGTGGACGAGCTGGTCGCCGAGGCCATGGACCGCTGCCGGCACCAGGCCGCGGCCAAGCAGATCACCATGGCGGCCGGCGGCATCGCCGGTCTCAGCCTGCACGGCAACCGCGGCCAGCTCGCCGCGGCCCTCGGCAACCTGGTCGAGAACGCCGTCAACTACAGCCCGGCCCGCACCCGGGTCGCCATCGCCGCCCGCAAGGTCCCCGGGACCAAGGTGGAGACCGTCGAGATATCGGTGACCGACCAGGGCACCGGCATCTCCGAGCGGGACCGCGAGCGGATCTTCGAGCGCTTCTACCGGGTGGACCCGGCCCGCTCCCGCGCCACCGGCGGGACCGGCCTCGGCCTCTCCATCGTCAAGCACGTGGCCGCGTCCCACGGCGGCACCGTCTCGGTGTGGAGCGTCGAGGGCCAGGGCTCCACCTTCACCCTGCGCCTCCCGACCACCCCCCGGGGCGACTCCGGCCGGGAACGCGGCCCGTTCGCCGCCCCGCTCGCCGACCCGGACGAGCGGCACGACACCGCCGACGGCAGCACCCCGGAACCCGTCGACGGCAGCACCCCCGACCCCGGCGCCGGCAGCACCCCCGAGCCCGGCGCCGTCCCCGACCACCTGCCTGCCCACTCGCCTGTCCCGGAGGCCCAGTCGTGACCCGTGTGCTCGTCGTAGAGGACGAAGAGTCCTTCAGCGATGCCCTGTCCTACATGCTCCGCAAAGAGGGCTTCGAGGTGGCCATCGCCGCCACCGGACCCGACGCGCTGGACCAGTTCGAGCGCAACGGCGCCGACCTGGTCCTGCTCGACCTGATGCTGCCGGGGCTGCCCGGCACCGAGGTCTGCCGCCAGCTCAGAGCGAAGTCGAGCGTCCCGGTGATCATGGTCACTGCCAAGGACAGCGAGATCGACAAGGTCGTGGGCCTGGAGATAGGGGCCGACGACTACGTCACCAAGCCCTACTCCACCCGCGAGCTGGTCGCCAGGATCCGCGCGGTGCTGCGCCGCCGCGGCGAGCCCGAGGCCACCGTCGGCGGCCCCGGCGCGCTGGAGGCGGGACCGGTCCGGATGGACGTCGACCGGCACGTGGTGACCGTGGACGGCGCCAAGGTGGACCTCCCGCTCAAGGAGTTCGACCTGCTGGAGATGCTGCTCCGCAACGCCGGCCGGGTGCTCACCCGGATGCAGCTGATCGACCGGGTCTGGGGCGCGGACTACGTCGGCGACACCAAGACCCTGGACGTCCACGTGAAGCGGCTGCGCGCCAAGATCGAGCCGGACCCGGGCGCCCCGCGCTACCTGGTCACCGTCCGCGGCCTGGGCTACAAGTTCGAGCCGTAGGCCGACCTGGGCCGACCTGGCCCGACCGCAGCAGAGCGGTGCCCCCGAAAGGATGATCCTTCGGGGGCACACTCATACCCGGCTCTCACCCGTTCGGGTCAGGGCGCCCGGGGTCGGGCGCCCGTCTCCGGCTCGGGGTCAGGGCTTCTTGGTCCCGGTGGCGGTGGCCGTGGCGGTCGCCTTGGCCGTCGTCGGGGTGATCGGCAGGACCACCGGGGGAAGCGTCGGCGCCGGCGGCGGCACCGGCGCGAACGTGGCGTACTCGCCGGTGCCGGTGGCGATCAGGGCCTGCACCGCGACCGATCCCGCGCTGCTGAAGGTGAAGGCCACGGTGGTGTTCTGGCCGGGCGACGCGTCGAGCGTCGGCACCGTCGCCGAGGGCTTGCCCCGGCCGCCGAGCAGCAGCGAGCCCTGCGGCTGGACGGTCATGTCGCCGGTGAGCGTCGCCGGGACGCCGTTCACGGTGACGCCGGTCAGGGTGTCCGGCTGGGTGCCGCCGTTGGCGATGTTCACGGTGACGTTGGCCGGCGCCTGGCCGGTCGCGCCGGTGACCACGACGATGCCGTTCAGCTTGAGGGAGGAGTCGCCGGTGGCGATGGAGGTGGCCGCGTTGTCCGGCTTGACCTTGAGGGACGCCGCGCTGTCCCCCGCGGCGCAGGCGGCGAGGATGGGAGCGGTCGCGATGATGACGGCGGCGACTGCGCCGCGACGAAGACTGCGGCTCACGACGGTACTTCTCCTTGGTGCTGCGACGGATGATGCTGCGACAGATGGTGCGGGCTGGCCGCGATCAGATTACCGAGCCTCTTCGGCCGCTCTGCACGGGGTGGCCCCGTGTCGCGTTCCGATGCCCTCGGCGGGGTCCGCCGACCCGCCCGATCGAAGATCGAATAACGGTTGGGTCACGCATTTTCTATAAGATCCACAACTGCTATCGCCGGGCCGGTCGGTTCGTGCGCAGGCGCTCCGACCTGCGGGAAGCCCGTCTCGAACTGGGGTCGCAGCACGCGGCAGGGGTGCTTGTCAAGCCCTGAGAACCGCTCTGACCTGCGAAAACGCCCTTCGGATATGGCTCCGGGCGTGTTATTCTGGAAAGCCACGGAAGGGGTACCTGTCACATGACGTTCAAGGTTGGCGACACCGTGGTCTACCCCCATCACGGGGCCGCGCTGATCGAGGCAATCGAAATTCGCCAGATCAAGGGTGTGGACAAGACCTACCTGGTGCTGAAGGTGCAGCAGGGTGACCTGACGCTTCGCGTGCCTGCGGAGAACGCAGAGTTCGTAGGCGTCCGCGACGTGGTCGGCCAGGATGGGTTGGACCGGGTCTTCGAGGTGCTGCGGGCACCGTACACCGAAGAGCCCACCAACTGGTCCCGCCGCTACAAGGCGAACCTGGAAAAGCTTGCTTCGGGTGACGTTATCAAGGTCGCGGAGGTTGTGCGCGACCTTTGGCGACGTGAGCGCGAGCGCGGGCTGTCCGCCGGTGAGAAGCGGATGCTGGCCAAGGCCAGGCAGATTCTGGTCAGCGAGCTGGCACTCGCTGAGAACACCAACGAGGACAAGGCCGAAACGCTGCTCGACGAGGTCCTCGCCTCCTAAGAGGCCCTCCTGAGCCGCACGGCCCCTGCGCCTGCGTGCACCGATCCAGCGCCTGCCGTTCCGACGGCGGGCGCTGAGTCATGCCGAAGGCGGGGTCTCGCGTCGTACTCCGCTGAACTCCTTCTGATCCGTCCGACGGGACTGCGGCCAGGGCGAGCCGGTCGGGCTCCACGGAAGGGGCTCGGCCTGACACGCCTTGGCCATACCCACTTCGCCGAAGGAACAAAACCCTGAACGCCGCAGCAGTGGTCCCCGCCGCAGGACGGGGCGAACGACTGGGCCCCGGTGCCCCGAAGGCCCTGCGCGAACTGGGGGGCGTGCCGCTGCTGGTGCACGCCGTCCGCGCGCTCTCCCGCTCCCGCGCGGTCACCCGGGTGGTGGTGGTCGCGCCTGCCGACGGCGTGGCCCGGGTCCGGGCCCTGCTGGAGCAGTTCGGCCTGGACGGCCACGACGGCGCCGGCATCACCGTCGTCCCCGGCGGCGCGACCCGGCAGGAGTCGGTCCGGCTCGGCCTGGCCGCGGTCCCGGCGACGGCGGACGTGGTGCTGGTGCACGACGCGGCCCGGCCGCTGGTCCCGGTGGACGTGGTGGACGCGGTCGCCCGCGCCGTCGCGGACGGGGCCGAGGCCGTCGTCCCGGCCGTCCCGCTGGCCGACACGGTCAAGCAGGTCGCCCCCGCCGCCGCGCCCGGACGCCCGGAGCCGGTGGTCGGCACCCCCGACCGGAGCACCCTGCGCGCGGTGCAGACGCCGCAGGGCTTCCGCCGCGAGGTGCTGCTCGCGGTGCACGAGAAGGCGCTGAGCGACGGGGTGGAGGCGACCGACGACGCCGGGCTGGTCGAGCGCTACGGCGGCAGCGTCGTGGTGGTCCCCGGGCACGAGGAGGCGTTCAAGGTCACCAGGCAGCTGGACCTGGTGCTGGCGGAGGCCGTACTGGCCCGGAGGAGGGCCCTCGATGAGTTCTGACCGGAACCCGCCGCGGCTGCCGCGGACCGGGATCGGCGTCGACATCCACGCCTTCGAGGCGGGGCGCGAGCTGTGGGTGGCCGGGCTGCTCTGGGACGGCTACGAGCACGGCCTGGCCGGGCACTCCGACGGCGACGTGGTCGCCCACGCCGCCTGCAACGCGCTGTTCTCCGCGGCCGGGCTCGGCGACCTGGGCGCGCACTTCGGCGTGGACCGGCCGGAGTGGGCCGGGGCGGCCGGGGTGCGGCTGCTGACCGAGGCCGGGCGGATCGTCCGGGCGGCGGGCTTCGAGATCGGCAATGTCGCGGTGCAGGTGGTCGGCATCCGGCCGAAGATCGGCAAGCGGCGGGAGGAGGCGCAGCAGGTGCTCTCCGAGGCGCTGGGCGCGCCGGTCTCGGTCTCCGCCGCGACCTCCGACTCGCTCGGCTTCACCGGCCGGGCCGAGGGCCTGGCCGCGCTGGCGACGGCGCTGGTGTACTGACGGGGCGTCACCCGTTCGCCGTGGTGCGGGAACAGATCCACCGGCGGTCGTGGTTGTGCCTGCGACGGGGGTACTCACTCGCGGGAAGGACCGGGCAGATGCCAGACCAGCTCTCCGACCAGGCCAAGGCGCTCTTCGACGGCAAGGGCTATGTGACCATGGCGACCATCCAACCGGACGGGTCGCCGCAACTGTCGGTGGTGTGGGCGAAGACGGACGGCGAGGACGTGCTGATCTCCACTCTCGAAGGCCGCCGCAAGCATCTCAACCTGGTCAAGGATCCCCGGGTGACGCTGCTGCTCAACCCGGCCGAGAACCCGTTCGCCTACGTCGAGGTCCGCGGCACGGCGACGATGGACACCGCCGGCGGTCGCGAGCTGATCGACGAGCTGGCCTGGAAGTACAACGGCCAGGGATACCCGGAGGAGCCGGCCGACGCGGTGCGCACCGTGGTCCGGGTGACGCCGCGCCGGGTGGTCGAGCGGGGGCTGTAGCGGTCGCCGCGGCCGGTCGCCGCGGCCTCTTCTGCGTCACGTCTGCGTGAACCGGGGGAGACCCTGTGCCCGGTTGGGCACAGGGCACCCCGTCCTGCCCACTACGCTTGACGGTGTGAGCATTCGCCTGTACGACACCAGCGCCAGCCAGGTACGCGACTTCGTCCCGATCGTGCCGGGCTGTGTCTCGATCTACCTGTGCGGCGCGACCGTGCAGGCGCCCCCGCACATCGGGCACATCCGGTCCGGGCTGAACTTCGACATCATGCGCCGGTGGTTCGCCTACCGGGGCTACGACGTCACGTTCGTGCGGAACATCACCGACATCGACGACAAGATCATCGCCAAGTCGCGGGAGACCGGGCTGCCCTGGTGGCAGATCGGCTACGCCAACGAGCGTGCCTTCAACGACGGTTACGACGCGCTGGGGTGCCTGCCGCCGACCGGTGAGCCGCGGGCGACCGGGCACGTCACCGAGATGGTCGAGATGATGCAGGAGCTGATCCGGCGCGGCCACGCCTACGCGGTGGACGGCGACGTCTACTTCAGCGTCACCTCCTACCCCGACTACCTCGCGCTGTCGCACCAGGAGTTGGAGAACCTGCGGCAGCCGGAGAGCGAGGGCGAGACCGGCAAGCGGGACCAGCGCGACTTCGCGATGTGGAAGTCGGTGAAGCCCGGTGAGCCGAGCTGGGAGACCCCGTGGGGCCGCGGCCGTCCCGGCTGGCACCTGGAGTGCTCGGCGATGGTGCACAAGTACCTGGGCTCTGCCTTCGACATCCACGGCGGCGGGCGCGACCTGATCTTCCCGCACCACGAGAACGAGATCGCGCAGTCCAAGGCCTTCGGGGACGACTTCGCGAGCTACTGGCTGCACAACGGCTGGGTGACGCTCAGCGGCGAGAAGATGAGCAAGTCGCTGGGCAACTCGGTGCTGGTCTCCGAGATGGTGCAGAAGTGGCGGCCGATCGTGCTGCGCTACTACCTGGGCACCCCGCACTACCGCTCGATGATCGAGTACAGCGACGAGGCGCTGCGGGAGGCCGAGACCGGTTTCGCCCGGATCGAGGGCTTCGCGCAGCGGGTCACCGAGCTGCACGGGACGGTCGAGCCGGCCCCGCAGGTCCCCCCGGCGTTCGCCGAGGCGATGGACGACGACTTCGGCGTCCCGCAGGCGATGGCCATCGTCCACACCGCGGTCCGGCAGGGGAACGCGGCCCTCGCGGCGGACGACAAGGAGAACGCCGTAGCGCGTCTGGCCGAGGTCCGTGCGATGCTCGGTGTGCTGGGCCTCGACCCGCTGGACCCCTTCTGGGCCGGTCCTGCGCAGGGCGAGGACCTGCACGGTGTGGTGGACGCCCTGGTCAAGCTGGTGCTGGAGCAGCGGCAGGCCGCGCGCGAGCGCAAGGACTACGCGACCTCCGACGCCATCAGGGACCAGCTCTCGCAGGCCGGTCTCGCCATCGAGGACCGCGCCGACGGCTCCCGCTGGACGCTCAACCAACCGTAAGCATTTCGTTGTACTTCATGGAAGCAGGACTGAACTGATGGCCGGCAACAGCCAGCGCAGGAACCGCCGCAACCCCGGCTCGAAGAAGGGCCCGTCGGTCGGAACCGGTGGCCACAGCCGGAAGGCGCTCGAAGGCAAGGGTCCGACGCCGCCCGCGTCGGCCCGCAAGGGGCACAAGAAGAACCGCATCGCCAACGCCGCCGCCAAGCGCGCCACCGCGGGCAACAAGTCCCGCGGCAGCGCCCGGCGCGGCGGCAAGATGGGCTCCGAGCTGGTCTACGGCCGCAACTCGGTGGTGGAGGCGCTGGACGGCGGCGTGCCGGCCTCGGCGCTCTACGTCCAGCAGTTCATCGACAACGACGAGCGGGTGCGCGAGGCGCTGACGCTGGCCAACGAGCGCGGCGTCCCGCTGATGGAAGCCCCGCGGGTGCAGCTGGACAACCTCGCCGAGGGCCACAACCACCAGGGCCTGATCCTGCAGGTGCCGCCGTACGACTACGCGCACCCGGACGACCTGCTGGCGCGGGCCGCCGACAACCGCGAGGACCCGCTGATCGTGGCTCTGGACGGGATCACCGACTCGCGGAACCTGGGCGCGATCGTCCGCTCGGTCGCCGCCTTCGACGGGCACGGCGTGGTGATCCCCGAGCGGCGTGCCGCCGGGATGACCGCGGGCGCCTGGAAGACCTCGTCCGGCGCGGCGGCCCGGGTGCCGGTGGCCCGGATGACCAACATGACCCGGACCCTGGAGGCCTACCAGAAGGCCGGCTGCTTCGTGGTCGGCCTGGCCGCCGACGGAGAGGCCGAGCTCAGCGACCTGGAGGCGCTCACAGGACCGGTGGTGATCGTGATCGGCTCGGAGGGCAAGGGCCTGTCCCGGCTGGTCTCCGAGACCTGCGACCTGACGGTCCGGATCCCGATGCCGGGCGCCGCCGAGTCGCTCAACGCGGGCGTCGCCGCGGGCATCGTGCTCTACGAGGCGGCGCGGCTGCGAAACCGGCGCTGAGCCGGATTCACCCAAGAGGGTGTCCTAACGGTGTCCCGAGCGGTTAGAGGGGTGTGGACACCAGAACACCCAACCGCCCTCCGTGGGGACGCGGTGCCGAGGACAGCGACGGTGGGCCGGGGCTCTACACGGTCAAGGTACCGACCGACCCGGCCCGGCTGAGCAGCACCACGGCGAGCTTCCGCGTACGTCTCGGCGCCTCGACCAGTCCGCTGATCGACGCCAGGACGGCCGCTCCGGCCTTCGCGGGCGCCGCGGCCTACCCGGGCGTCAGACCCCTCGCGCCCTTCGGGCTCGCTCCGGACACGACCCAGCCGATGGCGCTGCCCACCCTGGTGGGCGCGGCCGTCGGCGGCCAGCAGGGGAGCACGGCGGCCCCGCGCCGCCGCCCCCGGGTCACCCCGATCACCTGGACCGGCGGCGCCGACCCGCTGCTCGACGCGGTCCGGCTGGGCGGCACCGGGACGGTGCCCAGCCAGCAGACCGGTTCGCCGTCCGGTCAGGACCTGGGCCAGGACTGGTCCGAGGACACTCGGATGATGCCCGCGGTCGGCTCGACCGGCGGCTACCCCGACCCGTACGACGAGGTCGCCTACGTCGACGGGCGCGAGCCCCGGTACGCGGCGCCGGAGTACCAGCTGAGCGAGCGGGAGGCGGGCGATCCGCTCCGGCACGCCTGGTACCCGGCCCGCCGGGTCGACCTCGGGCTGGTGCTGCTGCCGCTGCGGATCTTCCTCGGCGGGATCTCGGTCTACGCCGGCTTCGTCAAGCTCTGCGACCCGGTCTACTTCAACGGCGGTGCGCGCGGCTCGATGATGCAGTGGCTGCAGTCGCTGCACCCCTGGCCGATGGCCCAGCCGCTGCTGCAGCTGGCGCTGACCCACCCGGTCGGCGCCGGGCTCGGGGTGGCCTTCGTCCAGATCGTGGTGGGCGTGCTGTCGGTGCTGGGGCTGTGGCAGCGGGTCGCGGCCGGAACGGCGATGCTGCTGGCACTGGCGCTGCTGCTGACCGTCAGCTGGCGCTCGGTGCCCGCCTACGATGCCCCGGAGATCATCTACCTGGCCGCCTGGAGCCCGCTGCTGCTGGCCGGGGCCCCGCTGTTCTCGCTGGACGGGCGGCTGGCCCTGGAGGCCTGGCACCGGCTCGGCGAGCGGGCCCGGGTCTCCGCGCTGCGCCGCCGGGTGCTGCGCCGGGGCTTCGTGGTGGCGACCGTGGTCATCGGCGGCACCCTGCTGCTGGGCTCCGCCGTGGGCGCGGCGGTGCGCGGCACCCAGCCGGTGCAGACCGTGCAGCCCTCCACCCCGGGGCTGCCGACCGACTACCCGGCTCCGATCTACCCGTCCGGGCACGCGCCCGCCAAGGCCCCGGCCAAGCCGAAGCACGCGCCCAAGCCGGCCGCGTCCAGCACGCCCGGTGCGTCGCCGACGCACCACGCGACGACGACCGCCCCCCGGCACACCGGCTCCGGCGCGACGCACAGCGGCGGCGGCAGCACCCCGGGCAACGCGTCCACCGGCGGTGGCGGGACCGGAAGCAAGTCCACCAGCCCGCACACGCCGCCCGCGGGCGGCGGGGGCAACGGCAAGGTGATCGGCGGGCTGCTCGGCAGCGGAGCGCCGCTGCCGCTGCTGGGCATGTCCGCCGGCGGGACGGCGGCGGGGCAGCCGGTGACCTGACGACGGGTCGAACCGGCCGGTCTGCCGGGGAGCGAACGGTGGCCGGTACCGACCCGAAGGTCGGTACCGGCCACCGTTCGTCTGCTTGGGGTCTGGTGCCCGGGGCTTGGTGCTCGGGTCCGCTGTGTCAGTTCTGCTCGGTGCCGCGGGTGGCGGCGAGTTCCTTGGCGGCCTCGGTGAGGTCCTTGGCGGTGTCGATGGCCCGCCAGTAGACGCCCTGCGGCAGTTCCCAGCCGGAGAGCCGGCGGGCGCGGGCCAGCCGGGGGAAGGTGCTGCGCTCGTGGTCGCCCAGATCCGGCAGCATGGCCGTCAACGCGGCGGAGAAGACGTACACGCCCGCGTTGATCAGGTACGGCGAGGGCGGGGACTCGATGAAGTCGAGGATGCTGCCGAACTGGTCGGTCTCCACGGTGCCCCAGGGGAGGCGGGGGCGGGCCAGGGCGAGCGTGGCGTGGGCGTCGCGCTCGGCGTGGAAGTCGGCCATCTCATGGAGCTTGAAGCGGGTCCAGATGTCGCCGTTGGTGGCGTACCAGGGCTCGTCCTTGCGCGGCAGCGAGGCGGCGGCGAACTTCAGGCCGCCGCCGCGGCCGAGCGGCTCGGTCTCGACCACGGTGGTGACGTTCACCGGGAGGTCGGCGGACTTGATCCAGTCCTGGAGCACGTCGGCGAGGTGGCCGCAGGAGATGACGACGTCGGTGACGCCCTCCTCGGCCAGCCACTGGAGCTGGTGGCCGATGATCGGGATCCCGGTGCCCGGGATCTCGATCATCGGCTTGGGGCGCGTGTCCGTGTACGGGCGGAGCCTTGATCCCTGTCCACCGGCCAGGATCACTGCCTGCGTCACCGGCGGCGAGGAGAGCGGCGAGCGCTCGGTGGAGGGGAAGAGGTCAGCGGTCATGGGAGCACCCTAGACGAGGACCCGCCCCGCGGGCCGTCGCCCGGCGGGGTCACCCCGCCGCGGTGAGCGTCCCGACCGCGAACGAGCCGTCGCACACCGGGCGGGCGAAGGACTGCGCGCGCTTCACGTCTCCGTGGTACTTGCGCACCGCGGCCTCGCCGAGGTCCCGGGCGATGGCAGTGCAGTAGCGGGTCAGCGAGGGCTGCGCCTGCATCGCGGCGGCCAGCGCGTCCAGGGCGGCGCCGGGGTTCTCGGCGCCGAGCTGGCGCAGCAGGCGGTCGCGCAGCACGTCCTGCGGGGCCGCCTTGACGGCGTCCTGGGACGTGCCCGGCGCGCGGTCGGAGCCGGTGGTCAGGGACGAGGCGGCGAGGACCTGCTTGTCGCCGGAGCCCGATGGGGCCCAGGAGACGCGGGTGACCGCGAGGGTGCCTGTCGTCACCAGGACGAAGGGGAGGACGAAGGCCAGGGTTTTGCCGAGTCGGCTCGCAAGCTGGTTCACGCTCGTGATGGTAGCGATGAGTAACGGTGCCCGGACATTCAGTCACTCCAACGAGTGATGGCGTGTCGGTTTTATCAATAAATAAACCTTCCCCGGCGGGCAAGTGGCCCACCGGGGAAGGTCAGTGACATCCGATCAGCTGACGGCGTCAGTCGCTGAGGCGGGCGCCCGTCGAGGTGGAGAAGACGTGGGTCTCGCCGGCGCGCGGGACCACGTGCAGGGTCTCGCCCTTCTGCGGGACGGCACGGCCGCTGACCCGGACCACCAGGTCCTTGGCCTCGTCGCCGACCTTGGCGGTGCCGTAGACGTAGCCGTCGGCGCCGAGTTCCTCGACCACGTTGACGGTGACGGCCAGGCCGTCGCCGCCGTCCTTGGAGAGCGCGCCGCCCTCGGCCGAGACCAGGTCCAGGTGCTCGGGGCGGACGCCGATGGTGACGGTGGTGTCACCGGCGGCGGCGGCCTCGGCGACCGCGTCGCGGGAGACCTGGATCACCGAGTTGCCGAACTTCACGCCGCCGTCGGTCAGCGGGACCTCGATCAGGTTCATCGCGGGCGAGCCGATGAAGCCGGCCACGAAGAGGTTGGCCGGGCGGTCGTACATGTTGCGGGGGGTGTCGACCTGCTGGAGCAGGCCGTCCTTCAGCACCGCGACCCGGTCGCCCATGGTCATGGCCTCGACCTGGTCGTGGGTGACGTAGACGGTGGTGATGCCGAGGCGGCGCTGCAGCGAGGCGATCTGGGTGCGGGTCTGGACGCGGAGCTTGGCGTCCAGGTTCGACAGCGGCTCGTCCATGAGGAAGACCTGGGGCTCGCGGACGATCGCGCGGCCCATCGCGACACGCTGGCGCTGGCCGCCGGAGAGCGCCTTCGGCTTGCGGTCGAGGTACTCGGTGAGGTCGAGGATCTTGCCCGCCTCCTCGACCTTCTTGCGGATGTCCGCCTTGTTGACGCCGGCGATCTTCAGGGCGAAGCCCATGTTGTCGGCGACGGTCATGTGCGGGTACAGCGCGTAGTTCTGGAACACCATGGCGATGTTCCGGTCCTTGGGGGGGAGGTGGGTGACGTCGCGGTCGCCGATCCGGATGGCGCCGCCGTTCACGTCCTCCAGGCCCGCGAGCATGCGCAGGCTGGTCGACTTGCCGCAGCCGGAGGGACCGACCAGGACGAGGAACTCGCCGTCGGCTATGTCCAGCTCCAGGGCGTCGACGGCGGGCTTGGTGCCGCCGGGGTAGATCCGCGTGGCCTTGTCGAAAGTCACGGTAGGCATGCTGTCGCTCTCCTTCACCGGCAGGAACGTGCCGGACGATCCGAGTAAAGGTTGGATGGTTCAGGACGCCGCACCAACCCGCCGGAGCGGCGCGGTGACCAGAGGTCTAACCCACAGGTCTAGTCCACCAAACGGCAAACTCCTGGTGACGGTACCTTCACGTACCCGCCCGTGTCAGTACCTTCCGGCCAACGAATTCCTGAGAAACGGTTTCGCGACCCGCTCCGGTCTCCCGCTAGACTCCCCTTGGTCCTGACGTGGCATGCCGCGGACAGGCACCGCGCCCCCTTAGCTCAGTTGGCCAGAGCAACGCTCTTGTAAGGCGAGGTAAAGCCTTTCTGTTTCGGCCTTGAAGCTCAGGTACCGCCCGGGTCGCATCCCTGCTGACCTGGGCGTTCTTCATTCCCGGCTCCTGCTGTGGTCCCGTGGCGATGCCGTCCAAGATCGCCGAGGGGCCGATTGGGAACGGATTGGGAACGGCCCCCGATTTGGGGGCTTTTGGGGTCCTGAGCGACCCCCGGATACAAGTCTCGGCAGCGCCCTCACGCAGCTGCGGCAAGCCCCTCAAGCCCGTCGTCGTCACCCTGCTCGGCCTGGCGGGCCGCTTCCTTCCCCCGCTGCTTCCGCAGCTTCTTCATCGCCTTCTGCACCAGCTCGACCGACGCCTCTGCCGCGGCCTGCTGGGTCGTGGTCATCAGCGTGGTGTAGACGTCCATCGACAGGCGCACCGTCGAGTGCCCCAGCATCGCCTGGATCACCTTCGGGTGGGCCCCAGCGGCGAACGACTGCGACCCGGCGTTGTGCCGGCCATCGTGCAGCCGCACCGGAGGCAGGCCCGACTTCTCCACCAGGCGGTTCCACATGTCGGAGATCGCCTCCGGGTGGTACGGCGTGCCGTCCTCCTTCGTCCACACGTGGTTGCCGGTGTTGCCCCACTCCAGCCCGGCCGCCTCCCAGGCCGCCTGCTCCGCCTTCTGCTGCTTGCGCCACGCCTTGAGGAGCAGCACCGACATGGTATCCAGGTCGAGATCCCTCATGGAGTCGGCCTTCGGCTCCTTGGTGTGGACTACGTAGTCCACCGAGACGCGCTGCTCCACGATGCTCAGCTTCTTGGCCTTGAGATCCACCTCGTCCCAGGTGAGACCGGCAGCCTCGCCCCGGCGCGGCCCCCGGAAGTTGATCACGTGCCACATCGATATCAGGCGGTCGAGGGACACGAAGTCCATGAACTCCGCCGTCAGCTCCGTCGTCCACACCATCACCGGGCTGGGCTTCAGCCCGGTGCGCTTCCACCGCTTCACGCGCTGCGGCGTCCACAGCAGAGCCTTCGCCCGGACGTACTTCGGCAGCAGCACGTGGTCCGCGAAGTTCTTCGGGATCAGCTCTCGCCGCACGGCGTCCGACAGCGCCGAGGACAGCGTGTTGTTGATCGACTTCATGGTGCCGGGGCCCGTGACCCTGCGCAGGTTCTTCCGCTCCGCGAGGTGGCGGTCCCTCAGCGCCACCCACTTCGCCCTGCTCTCGGCCTTCGCCGCAGCGGGCTTGCGCGGAGTGGCGCGCCATTCCTTGTTGGCCTGCTCCACCTGCTCGGCCAGCTCCTCGACCATCGCCCGGTGCTCGATCCGGCGCTCGTTGTCCTCGGTGATCCAGTCGTACATCTCCTGGATCGCCGACACCGACAGCTTCACCAGCTGGATCTTGCCGAGGTGCGGGATGAAGTACAGGTCGATGTCTGCCTGGTAGTTGTACGCGGTGGTCACGGACAGGGACGGCCGCTTCTGCTCCATCCACTTCGTCAGGAAGCTCTCCACCGTGTCCCGGCTGGTGATGTCGACACCCTGCTTGCTCAGCAGGTACGCCTTCTCGGCTGCCTCGGCCGCGGCCTCCTGGTCGACGAAGCCGCCGGCCTTGGCCCTCGGGCGCCGCTCGCCGCTGGCGCGCGTCGGCAGCTCGAACGAGTAGTACCAGGAGCCGTGATCCGGCTCGGCCAGCCGGGGGCAGTCCTTCTCCAGGTACCGGACCCTCGGCTTGCCCCCGGCGGTCAGCATCGGCTGCCCGCTCTCGTCGAGCATCGGTTCGGTGCAGCCGCACCTCTTATACGTGTACTGCTCAAACACACTCATGGTGTGCGCGACCTCCCACGGTCAGGTCCGTGACGTTCACGGATCTGACCTAGTTCTACCTCACTTTCTAGTGTGAAACCTTATTTTACCCGCGATCGTGTACCGTGTTGCTTAAAAGTTGTGCGCGGGGGAGAACGCGAACAACACCATGGCAGGACGCACTACCACCACATCAGGTGCCCAACGGGGCATGACGATGGACGAGCTGCTGGCGCTACCCGCGACAGTCAACGTCAGCACTGCTTCGAGGGCGCTCGGGATCGGCCACAACGCCGGGTACCAGCTGCTGCGCAACGGGGAGTTCCCCGTGCGCACGCTGAAGCTCGGCAGTGTGACCCGGATTCCGACCACCGCTCTGTGGGAGGCGCTGGGGGTGGTGCCCCGGACGACGTGAGCGGGGCCTAACCCGCAGGAGGGCCAGAGAGCCGTGCTGTTGCACCCGACTAGCTGTCGGCCCCCCCGCCGAGGGGGTGTCTGATGGCCAGGCTCTACGGCTTCACCGACCAATCCCGCAACCAGCTCCACGAGGCCGAGACCGAAGCCATCCGGCAGACGGTCTCCCGCATCTTCGGCGGGATGAACCGGAACCAGGCCATCGCGTGGATGGCCGAGGCCGGGTACCGCACCACGCAGGGCGGCCTATGGGCGAACTGGCCGCTCACGCGCTTGCTCACGAACCCAGCGATCGCCGGTCTTCGGAAGGACCCGGAGACCGGCGAACTCGTGCCCACCGGCGGTCCCGCCCCGCTCACCCCGGAAGAGTTCCACCGGCTCCAGCCGATCCTGGCCAGGGCGTCGGGAGCCCGGACCGGGGCCGCGCATGACCGCGACTACTGGGCCTCCCAGGTGCTGACCTGCGGCCTGTCCGAAGACCCCATGATCGGCAGCCCCAACCCGTCGGGCACGCCGGCGTACCGGTGCGGCACCTGTCGGCGCGTGCAGATCGTTGCGGAACCGGTAGAGGACTTCCTGTCCGACATCATCGTCGGCGAGCTGTCGCGGCCCGAGCGGATGCAGCAGCTGCGCCAGGCCCTCGAACAGGTCAAGGCCCTCGTGACGAACCTGCGAGCCGAGGAGACGGCGCTCGTGGGCCAGCGCACCGAGCTGGCCGATGCGCTGGCTGCGCAGGAGATCGCCGTCGCGGACTTCAAGGAGGGCACCCGGGCGAACACCGAGCGCCTTGAAGAGGTCCGCTCTCGCCTGCGCTACCTGGAGCAGGTTGCCAACCTCGACCTGGGCGACGGCACAGACCTGGCCAGCTGGTGGAAGAACGCTTCACCTGCTACACGGGCGGGCGCGGCCCGGCTCACGTTCAAGAAGGTCGTGGTGCACCCGGCGACGGGCCGGAACCCGCACCCCGACGAGGACGAGATCCGCGACCGTCTGGACGTGCACCTCAACTGACGGCAGGGCGCGGCCGAAGCCGCGCCCCCCATCAGGCAGCCGGTGCGGCCGTTCGATTCCGCGCTGCCGCACCGAGGCTCTTGAAGATCATCCCGGCTATGGTGAGCACGACGAACGTGAGCAGTTCCAGATTGGCGCCCTCGCGGATGGTGTCGGTGTACCAGTTCGCCCCGGCCCACATAGCGGTCGCGTAGACCGCCACCACGCCGCCGTACACGGCCAGCACCACGCCTCCGGCCGCGCCGAGCATGTGCCCCGTCAGCCATCGCCGAGAGCCCGCTCCGCGGCGCTTCTGCCAGCGCGCTGCGTCCACCTCGGCCCATGCGATGTCGCGGGCGGCGAACACCACCACGGCGGCGTAGAGAAGCAGGTAGAGCGCGACTTCCGGATGACGGGCGTTGTGGATCACGTACAGGTGCTCGGGGTGGGTCAGCAGCAGGGCCAGCATGCCGGCCATGGCTGTTCCTGCGATGGCCAGCCGGATGTTCGCGTGGCGCTTGGGCTCCTCCCACGACCAGATCACGGCCATGGACTGCAATGCCACGGCGGAGCCGATGACGCTGAACCGGATGCACAGCCATGCGGCCTGGTGGATCGAATGGCCGTCCGCGTCGATCACTCCACCTTCGACCGCCAGCAGTGCGCATAGCCCGATCATGAGCATTCCTGCTGCCCACCGGCTCGTCCGGGCTATGCCCATGATGGCTTCGCGGCCGTGGGAACGCAGTATGAACGCGCCCCTGACCGTCGCCGCCAGCGAGGCGAGGATGCCCACAGCGAACGCGCCCGTGGTGATCATGACTGTTTGCCTTCCAGGTCTCGTTCGGCCCGCTGGCCGACCTGGTCCCACGGCAGCCGTTTGGCGCGTCGCCGTCGTGCCGGGGCCGTTCCCGCTGTGGACGGAGCGGCCGGAGGTGGTGGGCCTGCGCCCATGCGGTGCCTGATGGTCTGAGCAGCTTCGAGCAGCGCGCTGGCTCCCTCGTCCCCTAGGTCTGCCACGGCCGTCACGGCAGCCCTCAGTTTGGGGCTGCTGTGGAGTGCGCTCAGTGCAGTGAGGTTATCGCAGGATGGGAGCAGGTAGGCATCTGGGATATCGAACGTCCGTGCGATTACGAGTAGGGTGGACAGGCGAGGGTCGGTCTTCGCCCCACGGAGCAGGTCGTTCCAGCTGGTGTGCGACAGTCCTGCGTCGGCGGGGTCCGCTTCGACGGACATCTTCGCCAGCTCGGCCATGGTCAGCCGGTGGTCTGGCGGTGAGGCGAGGCGCACGAGGAGGTCGACCTTCTCGGCGAGGGTCTTCGGGGTGTCGGTCACGTCGGGTCTCCGGCGGTCGGTGACAGGCACGGTGGTGATCCTGTGAAGAATCAGCGTTAGTTGATAATCACACGTGAGTCTGGTGATAATGCGCGCACGAAGCTGTCCTGTTCTCGCAGGTGGCGTCGGCAGCGGTACTGCCATGGACGAGCCGTGGGCGGAGGGCTGCACGCGGCTCATGGAGGGGATCTGGTGGACGACGTCGTTGAGCGCGCCGCCGTCCGCGAGGACGGGAACGCACTCGACCGCCTCCCGGAGGAAGCGGTCGACGCCTGGCTGTGCCTGCTTGCTGGGCTGGACCAGCCGCGCGAACTGCGCCCCCGCGGGTGCGGTCGTTCGACATGAACAAGCCTACGTGTCCGGGTCGGCGAACGTCTCGACACCCCATCTGACCTGAATCTTTTCTCTCTGGCGATCTTGACTCTTCCTCTGAATAGATTAGAATAGAGGCATAAGAGGGAGGGGGAAAGGCCCCCGACCACCGGCCTCTTGGAGAGAGCCCGATGACCGCCGCCAAGCCCCAGACGATCAAGAACATCCCGCTCGCCCAGATCTTCCGCAACCCGGCCCAGCCCCGCGAGTTCTTCGACCCCGAGTACGTTGCCGAGCTGGCCGAGTCGATCACCAAGTTCGGGCTCCAGCAGCCCATCACCGTCCGCGACATCTCCCCGGCCCCGGCCGATGGCGTCAAGGTCAAGCCCGCGTACGAGATCGTCATGGGCGAGACCCGCTGGCGCGCCCACGACCTCGCCGGCATGGACCGCATCAAGGCCATCGTCCTCAACGACGAGGGCATGAGCACGATCGACCTGTTCAAGCTCTCGCTGTCCGAGAACCTGAACCGCCGCGACATGACCCCGCTGGAGGAGGCCAGGGCCTTCCAGCGCATCCTGGACGAGGAGCCCGGCGCCACCGTCGAGGCCGTCGCCGCCGAGTTCGGCAAGACCAAGCAGTTCGTCACCCTGCGCATCAAGCTGCTCGACCTGACTCCCGCCGTCGCCAAGCAGGTCGAGCTGGGCACCATCGGCACCGGCGCGGCCGTGGTCATCGCCGGCCTGTCCCACGCCAACCAGCAGGCGCTGCTCCGCAAGTGGGCCAAGGGCGAGCTGCCCAGCGAGAACGAGCTGCTGCACTTCGCCTACGCCCTGCGCGAGCAGCAGAACCAGGTGTTCGCGCTGATCATGGAGGACATGACCCCCGAGCAGGCCGAGGAGCGCCGCGCCGAGCGCACCGCCCGCCGCACCACCCTGGACCGCATCGAGCGCGTTCGCGCCCTGCTGGAGGACATCGCCCGCGAGGAGCCCATGAAGCTCGCCCTGTCCCTGGAGGGCGAGATCGGGGCCCGCCTGGAGCAGCTGGACCGCGTCGCCAAGTCCGTCCAGGACGCCCGGTTCCAGCTCCGGCAGGCCAAGGCCCACGCCGAGGCGCGCTTCATGGCGCTCAACCCCGACGCCACCAGCGGCCCCGTCGAGCCGGAGCAGGACGCGGAGGAGGTGGACGTCGAGGCCGCCGTCACCGAGGCGGCCGAGGCCGTCGTCGCCGAGGCCGCCGCCAACATCGAGGCGCAGGCCGACGCCGAGGCGGACATCGCTGAGGATGAGGAGCAGACCGCGGCCTGACCCCGGCGACAGGCCCGGCCTTCCGGCCGGGCCCGCCTCAACCAGAGAGGAACGACCCGTGCCCGATCGCCCGAACTGGCTGCACATGCAGCCGACCACCTTCGGCCGCGCCGCCTTCAAGCCCGTGCAGGAGGCGCTGATCCTGGACGACCCCGGCCCCGACGCCGTAGGGACCGCGGCCCTGCCCGGACTTGGCGGCGGAGACAGCCTCTTCGGCGGGGCCGACCATGAGCCCCAACATAAGGTTTCACACTCTTAAGTGTGTGGTAGCGTTCGAGTCGCTTGATCGGCAACGGCCAGCAGCCGCGGCACCGAGCCGAACAAGCAGCCGTGGTCATGCGGCACCTCCCACGGTGTCTGGCAGGCGGTCGACCCCCCGCGCCCTGCCCGCCAGACACCGCCGCCCCAGTGCGGACCGGAGCCGACGACCACGCCCCGACGGCCCGCCCCGGCTTCACCACCAGGGCGGGCCTCGCACTACCCGGAGACACCCATGCAGGAGACAGACCTGTACCGGCAGCTCCTGGTCGAGCGGTACGGCCCGCTCCGCCGACTCGTCGCGGAGCGCCACCGCAGAGTCCCCGAACGCCCCGCGCGGGCGCAGCGACTCGACCCGGACCCGGACGCAGCCCTCCACCTCGCGGCACTCGCCGACGCCATCGCCACCCGAAGAAGGAGCACCCGCATGCCCAGCCCCCCGCCCGCCCCCGTCCCGGCCACCCCCGAGCCGGACCGCACCCCGCCCGTCCTCGGCGCGATGTGGTGCAAGTCCTGCGAGTCGTGGTGCATGCCCTCCGGCATCTGCCGCTGCAACAACCGCTGACCCGAGACGGCCGCCCGCAGGCGGCCGTCAGCCTCTTGGAGAAGAGACATGACCGAGAACACCGAAGCCAACCTGGCTGACCTGATCGACACGACCTTCGGCCTGGAACTCACGGACGCCCTGGAGCGGGCGCTGCTGTGCGACACCGCCGACGACGCGCAGGCGATGATCGACGCCGCCTGTGCCCCGAGCTACCAGCACGCCTTCGTGATGCTGTGGTGCGTGGCCCGCGGTGCGGCCATCGCCCTGGAAGACAACTGCCCCGCGCCCCGCTGCCGAGCCCAGCACGAGATGGCCCTGGCCCCCGGCGAGGACATCGACCGCTGGCCCGCCGAACAGCGGTTCGCCATCCGCTTCGCCAACGCCTGCATCCGCTTCGACCGGCCCGCCGCCGTCGAGCTGTTCACCGCCTTCACCGCGGTCGCTCCCGGCGCGCTCCCCGGCGCGCAGCGCGCCCTCTTCCACTTCCTCATCCACCAGCTGCACGGCTGACCACGCCGCCGTCCGCTGGCACCACCCCCGCACCCCATGGCCTCTTGGAGAAGAGCATGTACCCGACCGCACTCCACCCCGACACCCTGACCGTCACCGTGGCCCTCGTCACCGCGCCGATGAACGGCTGCAAGACGACCCTGGAGACCCTGCTCCCGATCATCGCCAAGGGCGAGCGTGAGGCGATGGGCGTTGGGTTCTCCGCCGCCGGCCTCCTCGCCAGCAAGCTGCGCGAGGACAACCCCGGCGTGCCCGACCTGGAGCTGTGCTTCGACGACCGGCTCAACCACAAGGCCGCCGACGGAACCGGCCTGGTCATCGAGACCGCGCAGGCCCGCTACGTCGCCGACCGCCTCGTGCGCGAGCTGATGAAGAACGACCCGCTCGAAGCGGCCAGGGCCTACATCGCCGCCTCCCGGTACGCCGAGTGCGCGCACTGCCTCGGTCTCCAGGTCGCCCACGTCCTGGTGCACGCCGCCGTGAACCCGGGCACCGCAGACGGCTGCGCGGGATGACGCCCGACTCAGGGAGCGGCACCCCGGCCTCCGGGCCGGGGTGCCGCTCCGGCAGCCCGATGACTCCCGAGCAGGCCGAATGGGTCCGCGCCAACGTCTGGCCCGCTGGATGGCTGCGCAACTATCAGCACTGCCCGTGGCCGTTCATCCGGTGCGCCTGCCAGCAGGGCAAGAGCTGGGACTGCATGAGGACGGCACACAGCAGTTGCGCGGGCGAGTACCCGCCGCAGAACGAGAGCGTCATCGCCGCCGACGTCGTACCCCACCGCCACGCCCGCCTGCCCGAGCCCTACGAGCACGACGCGGGCGGTCTGCGCGCCGGCCACGCCGACCTCGCGTTCGTCTGGCTCGCCGACCGGCGGTGCCGACACCGCTGCACCTGCCCCTGCCACACCGACCCCGAGTTCCTGCACCCACTGCGCGGCCCGCAACTCGCCTTCGCCCTACCCGAATCCACCACCGACCGAGAGCACCACCATGCCCACCCCTGACCTGCTCCACCTCATCTCCCGCGCCGAACGCGGCGTGCTCAGCCCCGGCGAAGCAACCCTGCTGCGAGCGGGAGTGCAGCGCCTTGCCCTGGAGCGCCAGGTCTTCCGGGCGGAGCTGATCCGCAGGCACGACGAAATCGTGCGCCTCGCCGCCGCGCCCCGGCCGCAGCCCGTCCCCTGCCCGCTGTGGCAGGCCCCGTTCGCCACCACCAAGGACCCGTCATGACCAGCACCTCGACGCCGCCGCACGCCGCGGCCCTGATCGAACAGTTCACCGCCGACCTGCGCGAGTGCGGCCACCAGGAGGTCACCGCCGACCGCATGCCCGGCGCTGACCAGAACTTCCCCGGCCACGCCTGCTGGGCCGTCAGCGTCGACGGCCAGTTCCCCCGCCTGGTCCACCTGCCCGACCTCCCCGCCGAGCAGGTGCGCTGGCTCGGCCACGACCAGCAGTTGGGCGACTTCTCCCGCGTTCGGGTCGACGGCGACCCGTGGACCTGGTTCCACGCCCTGGTGCGGTTCCGCGCCTCAGCCGACCGGGCTTACCAGGTGTGGCTGCCCAACGGCACCCCCCGAGGCCGCCGCGAGACCCTGGTCAGCCACGAACTGCGCTCGGAGAGCCGCGAAGTGCGCCGGGTGCTGAACATCGCGCACGGCCCGGACTTCCACGTCTACGACGGCCTGGACTTCGCGCCGGACGAGATGGCCATCACCTACCGGTGGCCCGCGGTGAACTGCACGACGGTCACCATCTCCGGGCGCCGCCGCATCAAGGGCGGTCGCCTCGGCAAGGTCCGCCACGAGCAGACGTGGGGCCGTGTCTGGGTGACCGACGGCGAGCCGCGCGACACCCGCGAGGAGTGGCCGACCTGGGTTCAGGACATCGTGGAGGCGCACCAGCCGCTGTGGCCGAACGAGGACGGCGAACTGCTCGTCTTCCGAGCCGAGTTCGAGACGATGCCGCTCGGTACCTTCATCAGCCTGCCCCTCGCGCGGCGCGCCTGCGAGGAGGACGCCGACGCCAACGGCGACGCCGGCGCGCTGGAGTGGGACGGCAGCGACGCCGACCCGGAGTCGCGGTGGGAGATGGTCCTCGTCCGCGACGACCAGGCGCAGGCGACCAGCTACGGCGTCGTGCCGGTTCCCGTCGCGTCCCGCCTTGCCGGTGACCTGGAGGAGGACGACCGTGGCTGAGCGACGACCCTCGATCTGGCAGCGGGCGAACCGGCCGGACCGGAAGTGCTCGCTGTGCAAGGGCCCCATGCTGGCCGATGCGGACGGCTGGCGGGTCTGCGAGACCTGCGACGGCGGGACCTGGCAGCGGGTCAACCGGTGACCCCCGGACACCGACCGGCAACTCCGGAACCGAGCCGGACAGTTCGCGCGGTGATCCGGGCCGATCCGGCGCGAGTCCGGACGATGTCCGGCGCTGGTCCGGACGGGCACGGGAGGCCGGATTCCCTGGGATTCGGTCTCCCCCTCACGGCCTGAATAGATTAGAATACAATCATCGTCCGGAGTAGTCCGGACCACCGAAAGCCCGTGCCCGGGATGCGACCCGGGCACGGGCCCTCTGACCTAGGAGCGTGCACTCCAGTGGCTGACTCCCACGCTACCGGCAAGCCCCGCACCACCAAGGGAATCCGGGTCGCCTGGACTCTCGTCCTGGCCATGACCCTCGGCCTCGCGGCCTGGTCCCTCACCGGCCGACTCCACGGCTGGGGCATGCCCACGATCCTCGCCGTCCCGCTGTCGCTCACCTACGACACCTCCGGCCTGGTCGCCGCCGCCTACGCCCGACGCGCCATCGAACGCAACACCCCCGCTGGCCTCGCCCGGTTCACCATCCTCGGGTTCGTCGCCTGCTCCGCCGTCCTCAACTGGTCCGAGGGCAAGAGCCTCGGCGGCTACCCCGCCGCCGCCGCGCTCGCCGCCCTGTCCTGCCTCGTTGAGCTGCTGTTCGAGCTGCACCGCAGGGACATCCGCGACGGGCAGCGCGCCGCCCGCGGCCTGGTCGCCGAACGCCTCCCGCACATACCGCTCCTCGGCTGGATGCTGCACCCCGGCCGCTCCTGGGAGTTGCTGCGCGGCGCCGTCGCCCAGCGCCTCGACCAACTCGACAACCGCCCCGCCCAGCCCGAGCCCACCGAAGCGAGCCCGGCCCCCGCGCCCGGCCGCAGCCCCGCCACGCTGCGCGCCGCCGTCGCCGCAGCACAGTCCACCCTGCCCGACGCCGGACCCGAGGAGATCGCCGCCGCCCTCGCCCGCGTCAACATCATCATCGACCCCGCCGACGCCCAGGCCCTGATGGTGCTCACAACCGCCAACGTCCGCCCCCTGCACGGCAGTAGCCCCACGATCACGGACCTCGTCCGGATCGCCCTGGACCTCGGCATCACCGACCATGGCGAGATCGTGGACTGCGTCCGCCAGTTCCACCCCGCCGCGACCGAGGAGACCATCACCCGCACCCGCCGCAAGATCGAGTCCGGACAGGTTCCGGTCCCCGCCCGGACGACGGCCCCCGCGAACCCCTGACCAGCTAGGGTGGCGGACAGGCGCGGGGCCTGCACGTGAAGGGGGCCCCCGTGTCCACGTCCGCCACCCCGGCCAACATCCCCGCCGGGCTCGCCGACCTCACCGTCCCGCTGGACGATCTGACCCAGTACCACCGCAACCCGCGCACCGGGGACCTCGCGGCCATCAAGGACTCGCTCACCACCAACGGCCAGTACCGCGCCATCGTCGTCAACCGCGGCACCCTCACCGGCCGCCTCAACGAGATCCTGGCGGGCAACCACACCTTCAAGGCCGCTGCCGAACTCGGCTGGGACGGCATCGCCGCCACCTTCGTCGACGTGGACGACGAAGCCGCGGCCCGCATCGTCGTCGTGGACAACCGCACCAGCGACCTCGCCGGATACGACGAGAAGCTGCTTGCCGACATCCTCGCTGACCTGCCCGACCTCGACGGCACCGGCTACGACCAGCACGCCCTGGACGAACTCCTCGACGACGACTCGCTCCCCGACCGGCTGGAGCTGCCCACCGACGGCGCCGGCACCGGGGAGCGCGCCACCGTCGACTACCTCCAGTGGGGCTACCTCCAGTGGTCGACCACCCGCGTGCGGATCACTGCCGACGAGGTGGAGGCCCTGAGCCGCATCTACGAACGCTTCGTCGACGACACCAACTCGGACCTCGGCTTCGGCTGGCACGTCCTCCAACAGCCCCACAAGGAGAGTGACGCCGCGTGAGCGCCGCGCCCACCACCACGTTCCGCGAGGCGTACCCGCTCGCTGACCTGCGCCCCGCCGACTACAACCCGCGCCGCCTGTCGGCCGAGTCCTTCGAGCGGTTGAAGAAGTCCATCGCACGCCACGGCATCGTCAAGCCGGTCATCGTCAACGCGAACGGGACCTTGGTCGCCGGTCACCAGAGGACCAAGGGCATGACCGCACTCGGCATCACCCACACCCCCGCGGTCATGCTCGGCAAGACCGTCCGCCTCCAGGACGAGATCCAGTTCAACCTGCTCCACAACCGCGTCGAGACCGAGGCGAGCATCGTCTACGCCGAGCCCGGGGAGATCGGGGCCTGGTCCTGGGTGCCGTGGCAGTCCATCCGCGTCGCCGAGCAGAAGAACCTGTCCTTCGTGAACGCCATCGCGGGCATGACCGCTGGCCACGGCCCGTGGGGCAGCGTCGTCATGGACGACCAGGGCCGCATCATCCTCAACGCGGAGTACGCCGTCGTCGCCGCCGCACAGCGGTTCGACCTGCTCGCCTGGACCTGCACCAGTCAGGACGCCGCCCAACTGCACGCTGACCTCACCGGCGAGTACGGCGTCTACGACTGGACCGCGATCGAGGACAAGGCCCCGGTCTACAACCAGCACATCGTGCAGCCCAAGCGTCTGCGGCAGCCCAGCTCCAAGGCGAAGGAGGGCAAGCTGACCTACGGCTCCGAGACCTGGGACAAGCTGATCATCCCCTGGCTCAAGCCTGTCCACAGGGTTGTGGATTTCGGTGCGGGCTACGGCGATTACGCCAAGATGCTCAGGTCCAAGGGCTTCCAGGTCTGGGACTACGAGCCCTACCGCTGCGCGCCGGGGCAGTACGCCGTCGACATCCGGGCCGTCGTCGGCCAGCTCCGCGACCTCGACCGGGAGCTGCGCGACGGCGGCCTGTTCGGGACCGTCGTCCTGGACTCCGTCATCAACGCGACGACCACGCTGGACTACCAGCACTGGGTGATGACGACCGTCAACGCCCTGTGCGCGGCGGACGGCGCGCTCTACCTCGGTACCCGCAGCCTCGCCCGGGAAATGCGCGACGAGACCGCGAAGCGCGTCACCTCCAAGGCGTCCGGGAGCAGGATGAGCTTCCTCGATGCGGACAACGTCGAAATGAACTTCGTCAAGGGGAAATGGCAGAAGCTGCGATTCCACACCCCGGAGACGCTGGCGGCCCTGCTCCGCCGCTACTTCCGAGACGTACAGGTCAGCGACATTGGAGGGTCCAACCTCAAGGCCGTGTGCCGTCGCCCCATCCCACTGTCGGAGGACGACTACCGGACCGCTTTCGACCAGGAATTCAACATGCCCTATCCCAATGACTTCCGCCACAATCGACATGGGAAATTGGTTGAGAATTTGATAAAATTGGTATCGGAGCGGAATTTCGCTCTGAATTCCTGACCAAAATTCCCAGGGGGAAACCGTGACCGCACCACCGCCACCCGTCACCGTTACCATCATCAAGAACGCCAGCTACCCCATCATGTGGCTCGCCGGCATCCGGCAGCTCGACCTCACCCAGCACTGCCTGCGCACCTTCGCCGAGCCCGACCGGCCCGCCGTCGACCTTGGCAAGCGCATCCAGACGCTGCGACTGGCCACCCCGAACCCGCCGCTCGCCTGGTACCTGTGCGCACTGCCCATCCCGTGGAACTGGAAGGCCAACGCACACCTGGCGTTCGAGCACGCCCCGGGACACCAGTGGTACGGCGAAGCCCTCGTCCCCGGCCTCGAAGTCGAGATGACCAACGCCAGGCCCCTCCTCGGCTGGGGAGAAGACGACATCCCTCCGGGGGAGCCGCTGCGCCAGTCCCGGGCGTACCGCACCTGCCGCAACTGGCAGTTCGCATGGTGGCTCCGGCGGAGCCGCGCCGCGCCCGACGCACCGCCCCGGCCGCAACCCCACCGCGAATCGCCGGCCTCGCTCTTCTGATCCAGTCGGCAGGCGCCCCGCTTCACGAAGCGGGGCGCCTGCTCGCGGCCGGGGATTAGGGGGAGACCACAGCTAGGCCTTTGAAGAAGGTCTCATCGAGAAGCACGCCCCATGTAGCCACCTGAATGCGCCGCTGCCCCCGCCATGTGAACTCCGCAGCACGGAGGTCGGGTTCATCCCAGCCTCTGAAGAGTGCGTCGATTCGCTCCCCCTCTACCGAGATTTGACGCGTGGCCTGGAGTGTGCAGGGCCGCAACTCTGGGCGCCCTGGCCATTTGAGGAGTTGGCGCAGGTGGGACTCGGAGCGGATGTCGGTGCCATAGTCGGGGCCTTGGGAGATCACCACGCTCGCTGCCCTCTCCCCCGTTTTCGAGTAGGCGTGGATGACCGTGCTGATGCTGCTCCCAGATCCGCCGCGCATCACGAGCTTGATCTCACCAGGCCACGAGGTGGCAGGGAAGCCGAGGAATGGGAGGCCCGGCTGCCCTTCGTCGGGAGGAAAATGGATCACGTAGACCCTCCATGGTCGCCCAGAGTCTGTCAGTGTTCGGAGCCCAGGCAACGTTACCCGGTGGGTGTACCCACCGGGTAACGGACCATCAGGAGTGAACTTCCTCGCAGGGCTTGCCCGAGATGTTCAGCCAGCTGTTGCAGACGTGGGTGTCCTCGGAGAAGTCGACGTCGAGGGCCTGGTTCCAGAGGACGCCGTTCGAGTCGCAAACCTCGGGGCCGGTGTCGATGAGCCCGCCGTCTTCCCAGAATCCGCCGAAGCTGCACTGGTAGGCGGACACGTCGGCACTCGTGATCCAGCTGTCGACGTGCAGCCCCTTGCCGGTGATGCCGATGCACACCTTCCCGGCGCATCCGGCCGCATCCATGGGGCGGACCGTGCTCGGCTGAATCGACGCTGGGTCCGCGCCACCCCCCGTCCCGCTCTTGATGAGGGCGCGGTGCAGCGTGGCAGCCAAGGGCGTGTTGGCGTACTGCGTGTTCGGCTTGATGCCCAGGCGTGATGCTTCCGCCATAGTCAGCGTGCCGTTGTGGCTGGCTATGGAGGCCCTGATGGCGGTCATGTTCAGGGTGGATCCGCCGTTCGCTTGGCTGGTCGCCGACGCGGGTGCCGCTGCGGCCACGTTCGGGAGCGCGGCCACTGCTACCGCCAGGCATGAGGCGGCGGCGATGCCCAGTATTCGCATACGCAAGGTCATGTCCCTCCATTGAGAGGTGAGCGATGGTAATTGCGTTGCACTGTTCTTCAAGTGGAATGCGTGCGTCCCGATGGGGCCTGTCCACGCTTTGGGTCGCAGACATACTGGCATGGAATCAACGATGCATGCAATGCCCTTTCCGGAATCCAAAATCATTATTCATGGAATGCCGCATTCGGTTTGAATGTTGGGCCATTGTGTAGTTTTGGTCAAATCCTTCTTGGGTGGATGATGTCACAATCTGTAAGGCGTGGGGCAATTGCCGGATTTATTGCGAGTTTGCTCTCCGGTCGAGCGTGGGTCGCGTGCCAGCATGGTGAGCGATCATGTACCCAGGCGCGGGGGCGCTGAGGAGGTTCAGCCCCCGTGGGACGCCCGGACAAGGCGAAGCGCGCCGCGATCGTGCAGCGCCGCGCCGACGCCATCGAACTGCGCCTTGCTGGCGTCGACTGGCTCACCATCGCCCGCAAGCTCGCCGCCGACCCCTCCATCAACTCCGACCGCATCGCCTACCCCCAGGGCTACGGCTGCGAGCGGTACGCCCGCGGCCAGGAACCCCCGGCCGACGACCAGCTCATCAACTACGCCTGCCGCGACGTCCGGGCCGCGCTGAAGGAACGCGCCGCCGAGCACGACGAGAAGGCCGACGAGCTCCGGGCCATCGAGAACGAGCGGCTGGACAAGCTGTTCTTCGTCGCCTACAAGCAGGCCGTCCGCGAAGGCTCCCTGCCCGCGATCGACCGCGCCCTCCGGGTGATGGAGCGTCGCGCCCGCCTCCTCGGCCTCGACACCCCCACGCGCACTGAGATCACCGGCCGCGACGGGCAGCCCCTGGAGATCACCACCACCAGCGTTGACGAGCTGGAGGCCCTGATCGCCGCCAACACCGAGGCGGACGACGATGAGTGACGAGCGCCTGGAACAGCTGCTGGCCACCTACCGCACCCTCCCGGCCAGCCGCCGCCGCGCCATCGCCCGCAAGGCCAACCCCGCCATGCGAACGCGCCTCGCCGCGGTGGAGCGCGACATGACGATGCGCCGCTCTCCGGGGTCCATGGCCGCGCTGCTCACCGCGGGGCGCGAGATGCAGGCTGCGCATCTCGACATCATCGACGATGCTTTCCGGCGCATCGCCGCCGGTGAGTCCATCCGGCTGCTCGTCACCATGCCCCCGCGGCACGGCAAGTCCCGCCGCGCCGCCCGGTGGGCGCCACTGTGGTACCTGCGTCAGCGCCCCGACCACCGCGTCATGATTGCCTCCTACAGTGCCGAGCTGGCAGAGGACCACGGCCGGTGGATACGCGACGCCATCGCCACCTGGGCCGACGACCTCGGCGTGCGCCTCTACCCCGGCAGCAAGGCCGCCAACCGGTTCGACCTGGCCGACGAGCGCGGGCAGCGCCTCGAAGGCGGACTGATCGCCGCCGGCGTTGGCGGCGGCCTCACCGGCAAGGGCGCGCACCTGGCCGTCGTGGACGACCCGATCAAGGACGCCGCCGACGCCCAGTCGCCCACCATGCGCAAGAAGCTGTGGGAGTGGTGGCAGGCCGTCCTCCTCACCCGCATCGAGCCCGGCGGCTCCGTCATCGTCATCCAGACCAGGTGGGACGAAGACGACCTGGCCGGGCGGCTCCTCGTCGGCGACACCGCCGAGGACTGGATCATCATCGACCTGCCCGCCATCGCGGACAGCGAGAACGACGCCCTAGGCCGGAAGATCGGCGAACCCCTGTGGCCCGCCCGCTACGGCCGCAAGGCCCTGGCCACGATCCGCCGGGCCGTGGGCGAGCGCGTGTGGTGGTCCCTCTACCAGCAGAAGCCGCGCCCGATGGAGGGCGGCGTGTGGAAGCGCGACTGGATCGACGCCGCCCGCATCAACGCCGTCCAGTTCAGCGGCCTCGACATGGCCCGCATCGTTGTCGCCGTCGACCCCGCCGGCGGAGAGTCCGCTGTCGGCGACGAGACCGGCATCGTCGCCTGCGCCCGCAGCTTCGACGGTCGGCTGTACGTCCTGGAGGACGATTCCGCGAACATGGGGGCCAACGACTGGGGCCTGTCCGCGTGCCGCCTCGCCCTCGCCCTCAAGGCCGACGCGATCGTTGTGGAGTCCAACTACGGCGGCGACATGGCCCGCCAGGTCGTCACCCAGGCATGGGAGCAGCTGCGCCGCGAAGGCGTCACCCGCGGCCTGCTCATGCCCCTGGTCATCGAGGTCACCGCCAAGGTCGGCAAACGGCTCAGGGCCGAACCGATCGCGCAGCTCTACGAGCAGGGCATCGTCCACCACGTCGGCAGCGGCTTCGAGCAGCTGGAGACGCAGATGGTCACCTGGGTTCCCGGCATGGACTCGCCCGACCGCATGGACGCCGCCGTGCACGCCCTGACCGAACTCGCCGACCCCGACCAGCTCGCCACCGGCCGCACCGGCATCGCCGACGAACGCCTCGCCGGACGCCGATGACCAGGCGTCCGGAAACGGGGTGAGGCGGGGGATCTACGCCGAGCAGGTCCGGCCGCCCCAATTTGCTAGTTGATATTCCGCATCGAAAGGCAAGCCGTTTGAGTGTGGCGATAATCACATACTCTATCATTTCTCGCCATGACCCCGCTAAGTTCCAGTCTTGGTCACGGGGGACCCCGCAGCAGCTCTTCTCGCTGCGGGTGTGATTCTCGCGATCCGACGTCGACGTCATTTGTGTACAAGTCACGACAACGACCAAGGAGAGCACACAGATGGGCATATCCATGCGCGCGGCAGCCGGTACGGCTGCCGCGGCCTTGACCGCAGTGGTCATGGCAACGAGCCCGGCCAGCGCGACGACGGCCTCCACCACGTGGAACCTGCCGGGCGGGGACACCTTCCAGGTCAACGCCTGGCACTGCGGCACCTACGTCAGCGCGTGCAGCTGGACCACGTCCACGAAGCTGCTCGGGAGCACGCCGTTCAACGCTTCCTGGATCCGGAACAAGGCCTCGCTCCAGGCCCACGGCGTCAGCGCCAGCCTGAGCATCTCCTCGAGCCCGAGCGCCTCGATCAGCTGGACGAGCAAGTCGCTCGGCTCGGTGACGTGGACGAACACGAACAACTGGGACTCTGACTTCAGCGGGGTGATGAAGCCGGGCTGGACCACGGTCTACGTCTCGACCCAGAGCTGCGGCTCGGCGAAGGTCAACAGCAGCATCAGCGTGTCGGAGAAGTGCGTCTACGCAGGCGCCGCGTAGTTCCACCTGATCTGCCGGGGCAGGTGATCGCTGCCCCGGCAGGTCCTCCGCCAACGCTACCGAGCCTGGAGTCCTGGATCCACCCATGACCGGTCAAGTCACTTGTCCAGCCCGCCGCAGCATTGCTGCCCTGCTGGGCGCCTCACTCCTGTGCCTGCCGCTGGCGGGATGTACAGCTTCGGCGAAGGAAAACGCCTCCCCTACTACGTCGGTGACACAGGAGTTGTCGATCCTCAAGAGCGCCCAGAACGGCTTGTACTACCAGCCGTTTCTGCGTAGCGAGCCAGCCGGCCCCGAGGACAACTCCTACGCGATGCGAATTCGTTCCGCGCTGAATGACCACACGAAGGTCGATCCCAACGCGAAGACCGCGGCGTTCTTCCGCAGCGAGTCTCTGGCCTCATCGCCTCTCATCGGTCGTGAATGGCTCGCTCCCCTTACACAATCCGGTATGCGCGGCCTCCTGACCCAGACCGATGCCGACACCGTACGAGGAATGCGGACGAAGGGTGGCTGGTTCACCGAGCCGCACTCCGGCAGCCCGGACAACACCGCCAACCGCGCAGCAGCTACGGCCGCAGCTCTGGAAGTCCTCCAGTCGAGCGGAGGCATCACCCTCGCGGACAGGAATGCCACGCTTCCATGGCTTGCCCGGATCGCGGCGTCACAACCCGGCCTTGGCCAGGAGGCGGCGGATCTCGCCACAAGCTTCCACCTCCTCGGTGCCCCAGTGCCAGCGGCTCTGGCGGGCATCCAGGCACCGACCGCCCCCGACTTCGCCGGCATGAGCGAGCAGGACCGCTACCAGGCGCTCCTCAGCGCCTATCAATATGCGGTCATCGTCACTGCCGCCGGACGCAGGGCCGACCTCGACCCGTCGGTGTGGGGCCCGGTCCTGGAGCACAACGCCGCGACACTGGGATTCCAGGACCTGTACGACGTGGTCTACGTCGCCAAGGCCGCAGGAGTTCCCTCGGCCGCGTTCACCGGTGCCCGCAAGCGGATGGCCGCCGACACCTTGCCGGACGGCACCGTTCGCGATCCGAGCGCCTACATCGGTGATCCCGAGTCGTCCCTGTACGCTTTGCTCCTGCGCCGCTTGGCCGGAGAGTCCACGCGCGACGCCTCGCTGGCGAAGGCGCTGCAAGCGGTGGCGGCCACTCCTGAGGTGACGGGTGACCCGCTCACGCTGCTGACTACCACCGCCGCGTGGAACCTCGCTTCCGGCAACGGACCGAGCGCGAGCGTCACTCGTCTGTGTCGAACCCCGACGGCTGTTCCCGCCACCGTGACCATGGCCAACGCCGCCGCTTGGGAACGCGCCGAACTGGCCTGCGAGGCCGACGGCGTACAAGTGTCAGCGCCCCGAGTCGAGAGCTGGCCCTTGAGCGGCGCGCAGCAGGTGGCAGCGGCAGCGACTCTGGTCGTCGGCCTTGCCGACGACCAGAGTCACTTCCAACCACCCGCGTGGATCACGGCCCAGGACCTGCGGCCATGGGCGGAGCATCCGGAGCGCATGCCGTCGGCCGACTACTACGCCATGATTGTGCGCGCATACCTCCTCCTCGGAGGAAAGGCAGATGCTGCCATTGATGCCGCCGTCGACAGCGGCATCAACCCACTGCGCCACTGCGCCCAATTGCCGAACCTCTACCAGGCGGATCACACGGACGGCTGCGACCTGGTGACAACATGGTCCGTGTGGACATTGAAAGACGCTCTCGGCGGGCACGCTCCCATCAGCACCGCGGCACCCGACACCACTGAGAAGAAGTAGGCGAGCATGGACCACAAGGCCCCACCACCACTGGAGGCGCGGGCGGTGTGCAAGTCGTTCGCGCTACGCGGACGCACAGTTGACGCGCTGCGGCCCACCGACCTGTGCCTGCCCGCCGGTAAGATCACCGCACTGGTCGGACGGTCAGGCTCCGGCAAGACCACGCTGCTGCAGATCGTCGGGCTCCTCATGCCCCCCGACAACGGCACGGTGATGGTCGAGGGCAAGGACGCCTGGGCGCTGGGCGACAACGAGCGCGCGGACATCCGCAGGACCTCACTCGGATTCGTCTTCCAGGCGTTCAACCTTCTGCCCCAGCACACCGCCGGCCGCAATGTCGCACTGCCCTACCGCGGCACCGCCCGAGCCGGCGCGCAGAAGGCAGCACAACTGCTGGGCCGGGTAGGGCTCGCCGAGCGGGTCGGGCACCGCCCCGGTCAGCTTTCGGCGGGGGAACAGCAGCGTGTGGCTCTGGCACGGGCTCTGGTCAACGACCCCGGAACGGTCCTGGCCGACGAACCGACAGGAAACCTGGACGCAGACAGCGAGCAGCAACTCCTCGCCCTGTTCCGCGAGATCGCCGACGAGGGCCGGGCCGTGCTCCTGGTGACACACAGCGATACTGTCGCGGCCTACGCCGACCAGGTACTGCAGATGTCCCGCGGTACCGCGTTGCCCGTTCCGCCGATCACGGAGGCCGGCACGGCCACGCGTCTGGAGGGCCAGGCATGAGCCCCTTCTCTCTCGCCGTCGCCAACGTACGGTCGCTGTGGCGCCGACTGGTCGGCCTCACCGTCCTGCTGGCCGTAGCCGTGGCGGTCTGTGTCACGGCCTTCACTATCTCGGGCAGTGCCCAGCGCGCCGCCCACGACCGGGTGCAGGAAGGATCGGCCAACCGCAGCATCACCGTGCAGCGGATGATCGACCGCCCCGACTCCAAGCTGCTGGGCGCCGCCGCGGTGGCCCAGTTCGCCGCGATTCCGGGCGTCAGTTCCGTGCAGCCCTCGACCCAGGTCTCCTTCGGATACAAGAGCGCACAGATCCCAGGGGTCCTGCTGTACGCGACGATGGTGCGCCCGTCGCTGCTGCCTCCTGTGACCCGTTCGGTACGGACGAAGCTGTTCCCGCTGCGGACCGGCGAGGTCGTCCTGCCAAGCAGCAGCCAGGGAATGAACCTCAGTCAGCTCCTGGGCCAGAGCATCACCGTGTCGACGACACTGCGGACCAGCAGGAACAGCGGAACGGGGACCACAGCGAAGGTCCGGGTCGTCGGACTGTTCGACCCCAGCTGGCAGATCGACGGGCCCGACGCAGCCTACGCCGCCGACACCACCGTCGTGGACTGGGCCGCCGCTCTGGAAGGCGTGTCACCACAGCAGTTCCCCAGCACCATCGGCTACAGCCAGGTCACGATACTGGCCACCTCGGCCGATGACGTGCCCGCCGTTCTCCACACGGTTCAGCAGGACGGCTACGGAGCCACGACGCTCCAGCAGGAGATGACCGCGCTGCCCGGTGTCCTGGATCTGATCCGGGTGGTCGGGCAGGTCCTGATCGTCGTACTCGGTCTGATCGCCCTGGTAGGCGCGCTCGTCGTCAGCGGAGCACTGTCACGGCAGCGGGTCCGGGAGATCGGGATCCTCAAGGCCGTCGGTTTCCGTAGCCGGGTCGTCCTGACCATGCTGGTTCTCGAAATGGCAATCGTCGCAGCAGCCGGGGCGATTGTGGGCACCGTCCTGGGGACAGGCGGCGCAGCCGTCGCCGTTGCGGCCCTGCGCGGCCAGAGCAACCTCACAGCCTTCCTTCCCTCCAGCACACCCCTGCCCAGCGCAGCGGTCCTCGGCGGCCTGATCCTGCTGACCCTCGGCATCACGGTGGCCGGAGCCTGGCTGCCCGCCCGACGCGCCGCTGGACTCGCACCCAGCAGCGCAATGAACGAATGGTGATGACTCCCGTGCTCCGACGCACCCTGCGCACCGTACTGCTTTGCACTCTCCTGGTCCCCCTCGCCGCGTGCGACGGCCCGGGAGGCGTCAAGCTGGGTACTGACTGGTCGGGTTCGCAAGTCTTCGTCCTGTCGAAGATGAGCGGGCTGACCACTGTTGTCGGCATCGACCCGCAACGGCACACCGCCGAACCACTCGCCGTGGTGCCCACCCAGTCCGATGACAACCAGGTCCTTAGCCCACATATCACTCGCCTCAGCGACGGGCGGTGGGTGGTCACCATCCCCAAGACGGGTTCAACCCCGAGCACGCTCTACGCGATCAACACCCGAACCCACGGCCTCGACCTGATCGGCAAGCTCCAGAGCGGCCATACACTGCTACCCATGGGTCAGACGGCGGCAGCCGTCACCGCCGCCGACACCTCGAAAACAGGCAAGGCCAGCGCCGTGCTCTACAACCCCGGAAACTGGCACGCCGGACCGACGGTGGCTCTCCCACTCGACACGACACTGGCCGCCGGCAGCGCGTCAGGCCTGTGCATCGGCAACGTCACCGACACGACAACCCTTGTCGCAGTCGTCCCCCTGCCCAGCGGTCCAGCAGCGCAGACCGTCCACATCAAGGGATTCCAAGCACAGTCGATGTCCTGCGACGCGGGAAACCCGGTCCTGGGAGGAGCCCTGCCGAAGGCAGGCAACGCGGGTGGGACACCGACCCTGAAACTGACCACACAGGACCACATCGATGTCCTGACCACCTCGACCGGCACGGTCGCCCAGGTGTCTTCCACACCGACGACCATCACCGCGGCCATCGCCCTACCGCGGAGCATCGAACTGATCGAGATCTCCCGGACTGACGCCCGGGTACTGCACCGGGCCACCGTGAACAACCTCAACACGGTCCAAGGAATGCGGCAGACCCCAGCGGGCACATGGATCCTCACCTCCGACAACACCGCCGTCGCCGTCGACCTCGCCGAAGGAACGTCGACCACCTTCGCACTGCCGGGAGACCTCCTCGACGCAGGCTAAAAGTGCCACCGTCCCGTCCCCCGCAGGCCTCGACGGTCCCTGCCGGTGTCGGCAGGAGACCGACCGCCATCCTTCATTCTGAACTTGGTCCCATGGCCGGTGCCCGACTCCACCAAGTGGGGCACCGGCCATCTCTTCGTTTCAGACGACGCCGACATCCCGGTCCTCACCCGTGCGGGCGATCAGTCCGGCGGGCCGCCGCTTGATGGGGAGGGAGACGTACCTGCTACGAGTGAGACGCCGTGTCCTTCTGGCACAGCGCGATAGCCTGCTGCCGGGTGCGACATCTACTCCAAAAACTTCGCCGCCGGCATGTCCCCGGTCTCCGCGGTGCCCACCGAAGCGGACTGCCAGGCCGAGTGGGACAGCCCCTACAGTGGCACCGGCACCACCACCACCACGAAGGCCATGCATGACGTCTTCATGGACGTCTGCGAGACGGGCCAGGCGCATGTGCTGATGTACGGCGACTGACGACGCCGCTGGTCGGCCCGTGTTGCGGGCTACGCTGATCTTGCGGGCGCGGGGCCTGAGTTGCCGGAGGGCAGCAGTGGGCCTGCGTGACGTGATTATCGACGCCTGGTCGTGGCTGAACTACAAGCCGATCATGCCGTCCCCGGCGCGGCCGTACGCCAGCCGGGAGGCGTTCCCCGAACTGCACCGCTCGTGGGTGCCACCCGAGGACCTGCGCCGCCTGGCCGCCTACAAGCTCATGGCGGCCTACGACTCCAACCAGGCCGGGCAGATGGCGGCCGCCGCCGGCGACGGCACCGGCATGGACCGCCGGGAGCTGGGCGACGCACCGAAGCTGATCAACACCGCGCTGGGCTACCTCCTCGGCTCCGAACAGGAACTGGTGGTGCCCGGTGCCGAGCACGCCAAGGACGACGAGGCCACCGCCGAAGCCCTGTCGGCGGCGGACATGCAGCAGCAGCTCCAGCAGTGGGCGGAGGACGAGCTGCTTCCACTGCGGATGCAGCAGGCCGAGCGCGCGGCGCTGCGCTACGGCGACGGCGTTTACACCCTGGCGTGGGACCCGGCGAAGGGCCGCCCGCTGCTGCGCACCATGGACCCCGGCTTCTACTTCCCCGAGTGGCCGGAGGACGGGGAGCAGGACGGCAGCGAGTTCCCCGTCCGGGTGCACTTCGCGTGGGAGCTGCCCGCCGACGAGCGGCGCGGCCTCAAGGCGCGGCTTCGCCGGATCACCTACGAGCTGGGGCCGATCGGCGGCGCGACGAAGCCCGGCACCACGAAGGACGGTCTGCCGCTGCGGGAGTGGATCTTCGGCAGCGACGGGCAGCCGGTGCTCATCGTCGGCGACGAACTCGACTCCGACACCGGGCAGATCACCCGCACCTACCCGTGGGCCGAGGGCAGCGCCTCCGGCGTGACCTGCTTCCTGTCGGACGGAGAATGGCTGCTGGATGACCTGCGCGGCGAGGACGTGTATGCGCTGCCCGTGGACAAGGCCGCCTGGCGGGTGCGCTCCGACGGAGAAGTCCTCCAGCAGCTGGACCTGATGATCGACTTCATTCCAGTCATCCACGTCACCAACACGATCCCGGACGGCGGCGAGCACTGGGGCCGCTCCATCCTCGCCCCCGTCCTCCAGGTCCTGGACGAACTCGCCGCGACCGACACCGACGCCTCCTCGGCGTCCGGAACCACCGGCGTGCCGATCATCGCGCTGCGCGGAGCCCGCCTGCCCGTCGACCGCCGCACCGGCCAGCCGTCCGCGGTGCAGGTCCGCGCCGGTGAGGTGTGGCAGGTCTCCGACACCGGAGGCATGGACGTCCTCGACACCGCCGGACAGCTCGCCGAGCTGCGGCAGCGATCCGACCACCTCCTTGACCGGGTAGCCGTGAACTCCTCCATCACCGCCGCCGGCCTCGGCACGCTGGAGCCCACCACCTGGCCGTCCGGGTACGCCCTGCAACTCGCCCTCGGCCCGCTCGACACCCTCGTGGTGATGCTGCGCCTGGCCCGGAACCACAAGTACGCGCTGATGGGGAAGTTCGCCCAGCGCCTCTACCAGGCCGGTCGGGTGTGGCCCGCCGGGAAGTCGCTGCCAGTGCGGATGATGTGGGGGCCGCACACCCCCACCGACCGGGCCGCCGTGCTGGACGAGGTAGCGAAGGCGTACCAGGCCAAGGTGATCTCCCTGGAGACCGCGGTGCGGATGCTCATGGACGCCGGGTACCCGATCGAGGACGTGCAGGAAGAACTCCAGCGCATCCGGCAGGCCGACTTCGCCGCGGCGACGCAGCTGGCCGACGCGACTGGTGACAATGGCGTGGTGCGGGACTACCTCGGGTTGCCGGAGGCCGATGGGGAAGTTGGCCCCGCTCCTTTGGTACGCCCTGGTGGTGAGCCGCCGGAATCAACCGGGGGTTAGTCCAGTCGGCTGAATGCCCCTCGGCTGGCGGATGCTTTGGGCAGGTCAGAGCTATGTTTGGATTATGGTTGACCTGCGCCAACTCGATGATCATCTCGTCGGAAAGTATCCGAAGGTGTCGGGCGAGTGCCCCCACTGCAAGCACCGTACTTCTCTCAGCGTGACTCGGTGCGACCAGCGAAAGGTGCCGAGTTTCTCCACTGGAGACGGGCAGCGGTTGGTCATTCTTGATGTACTGCTGAACTGTGACTATTGCGGTGGAGACGGCATCTACCTTCGAGTGGCGGAGATTGTCGAAGTTGTAGAGGTCAACGTGAAGGCGACTGTCCGTCGGTACCGCACGCAGCGGACGGTACAGCTGTGGCCGCGATCTGCTGCGCGGGTGGTTGCAGACGAAGCACCTGAGGAAGTCCGCCAAGCGTTTGCAGAGGCTGCGAAGGCCGAGTCCGCCGAAGCGTACGGGCTGGCAGGAGTCGGCTATCGCGCAGTCGTGGAACGCATCGTGAAAGACCGTGACTGCGCAGGGCGAACCCTCTTCGACAAGATTGAAAGCCTGCGGCTGAAGGGCTTGTCGGGTGAGTTGATCGATTCGTTCCATGAGGCGCGGATGGTCGGTAACGACTCAACGCACGACGGCCTGCTCTACTCGGCGGAGGAGATCGCCGACATTGCTGAACTGGTCACCGAGGCCATCCTTGTTCTCTACGTTCAGCCAGCCCAACGGGCTGAACTGAAGTCTCAGAGAGAAGCCCGGCGAACAGCCGCGAAGGGTGAGAAGGACTCGAAGTAGGGATAGCCGACTAGACTGATCGTCGGCGCGGGGGCGCTGCTGAACGGAGTTGCCACCGTGGCCCGGTCCCTGCCCCGCCCGGACTCGATCATCGGCTACCGCAAGGACGGCCGCCCGATCCGCCCGATCCTCGGCGCTTCCGAGGACGACACCACGAACACCGCCTCCGGCGGTGCGCCCGCCGTGGACCAGGAGACGCTGGGCAAGCTCCTCGCCCGGGAGAAGGAACAGGGGCGCCGCGCCGCGTCGAAGTCCCTGCTCGACGACCTGGGCTTCGCCTCGCGGGACGAGGCAGCAGCGTGGGTGAAGGCGCAGCGCGATGCGCAGACGGCGCAGATGTCGGACGTGGAGCGCCGCGAGCAGGCCGCCGCCGACGCGGAGGCCCGCGCCGCTCAGCGCGAAGCCGCGGCCTCGGCGCGGGAGCGCATCGCCCAGCGCCGTGCCGCCCTCGTCGGCCTCGGCGCGACCGGCAAGGGCCTGGACGCGGCCGAACGGCTGCTGACCGTCCCCGACGACGCCGACGACCAGGCCCTCACGGACGCGGCGGCGCAGCTGGCTGCCGACTGGCCGCAGTTCTTCGGCGGCCAGGCCCAGCAGCCACCGGCAGTTGCTCCCGGCGGCTCACCGGCCGGTGGCCCGCCGCCCCGCGGCGGCCAGGTCGTCCGGCCCGGTGTCGCGGGCCTGGACATGGCCAAGCGCCGGGGCTACTCCACTTGAGCTAGCCCGATCTTGATCTGCCCACCGGCGGGATAGCCGGACTGGGGACCACGCCCCTCCCAACTCGTGGACGGCACCCGGGACTTCGGGTGTGCGACCTGTTCGCTTCGTCCAAGAGAGGAGGGGCTTCCTCATGCCCCTGGCTCCTACCCAGACGCTGAACCAGGTCAGCGCGGGACGTGCGTGGCTCGCGTCGCTGCACGGCACCGACCAGACCGAGACGATCACCCTCGACATCACCAAGTTCACCGCGGGCACGCACTACGTGCTGTCGACCGACACGGCCCAGCCGTACGCCAAGTTCCTGTCCGGTGTGCCCGTCGGCAAGATCACCGCGTCCGGCCTGTACGGGCCGTGGACGCCAGCCGCGACCGACGGCACGCAGCTGCTGGCCGGGTTCGTGTTCGCGGAGGCCGCGCTGAACCCCACCGACACCAAGCTCCCGTGCGCGCTGCTGTGGCACGGCGTGGTCAAGGCGTCCGCCTGCCCGGTCGCGGTCGACCCGACCAAGCACATCCCCACCTCCCAGTCCGCCCAGATCCGCTTCGTTTAAGGAGGCACCCAGATGAGCATCCAGGACCTCCTGAAGAACATCACCGCAACGGACCTGACGGTCTTCGCGCGACAGATCCCGACCCCGGCGGACTTCCTGCTGACCGGCAACGGCGCGAACGGCATCTTCCCCAACACGACCATCGCGGACGTGAAGTGGCGAATCAAGGACAGCGGGCGCTACGTCAACGCCGCGAAGTACCGGGCCTACGACTCGTCCGTGCAGTTCGCCTCCCGTGACGCGTGGCAGACCGCGAAGGAAGGCAGCCTTCCCGCGCTCGGCCAGAAGCTGCTGGTGGGCGAGCAGGAGCAGTTGCTGCTGGACGCCTCGCGCGGCGCGGACGACGACCGCCTGATCGAGCTGCTGTACGACGACACGGAGCGGCACGTCGAAGCGATCCGGGCCCGGCTGGAGCTCGCGGCCGGTGACATCCTCGTCGACGGGAAGTTCACCCTCAACGAGGGCGGCTTCATCTACGAGGTGGACTGGCAGGTGCCGGCGGCCAACATGCCGACCCCGGCCGTTCTGTGGTCCGACCCGACTTCGGACCCGATCAAGGACGAGCTGTCGTGGATCCAGATGCTGGTGGACAAGGGCTACCCGGAGCCGGAGATGGTCCTCACCTCCCGCAAGGCGTGGTCCTACCTGGCGTCGAACAACTCGTACAGGGCCGCGTACTACGGGAGCGTGAACCCCAGCAATACGCCGACCGCTTCGCTCAACCCGTCGCAGGTCAACGTGGTCCGGGCGAACTACGGGCTGCCGCCGGTGACCTTCTACAAGGCGCAGGTCCGGGTCGACGGCTCGTACGTCAAGGTGATCCCCGACAACCGGTGGATCATGCTGCCGCCCAACCGCAGCTCCTGGGGCCAGACGCTGTACGGCGTCACCGCGGAGGCCCTGGTGCTCTCGCGAGGCACCAACCCGCAGATCACCCGCGAGGACGCCCCCGGCATCGTTATCACCGCCGGAACGCAGGACGACCCCGTGCAGATCTGGACCAAGGGCGCGGCTGTCGCCATGCCGGTGCTCCAGACACCGGACGGGCATGTGTGCGCGCAGGTGATCGCCTGATGTCCCGGCGGCTGGCCCTGGCGGTCCACGTCGAGCACCCGGTCACCCACGAGGCGTTTCTCCTGCTGCCCGGCGACGAGCCGGTGCCGAAGGTGGCGGAGATCATCACCAACCCGTTCGCCTGGGAACCCGAGGCCGAGCCGGACCCGGACGACGAGGACTCGGACACCGGCACCGGCCCGGAGACGGACCCGGAGCTGGACGCGGTGGTGGAGGTGAAGAAGCCCGCCAGCCGGGCCAAGCCGGCGGCGAAGTAGCCCCACCACCAGGTGGCCCCGACACGGGCAGGTGTCGGGGTCACCGCCACTTCCTGGAGGAACGACGATGGACCCCGCAGTGCTGGCCTGGCTGCTCGCGCAGCTCGGCACCGCCACCGACACCGCCGACCTCACCCTGCGGTACGGCCGCCTCGGCACCGCCCGCGGCGTCGTGCTCGAAGTGCTGGCCGAGCGGAAGGCCAAGCTGATCTCCGAGCCGCTGCGCCTGGTCGTGGACGGTGTAGTCACCCTCGACAACAGCGCCAACGTCACCGCCATGGAGAGGCAGGTCGCCGCCCTGGCGGACGTGCTCGCCCCGGACGAGACCGCGGCCGACGACACCGCCGACGATGCCGTTCCGCTGCTCGTCACTGCCCCGCTCTTCCGTTGCCGGGGTCCTCGGTGAGCAGCTACCCGTACCCGCCGCTGATCCCCGGCGACCCGCGTGAGGTTGCCGACCGAGTGGCGGAGGCGCTGGCCGCCGCCTGGCAGGAGCTGGAGGACAGTCGGTTGTCGGTGCTCGCCCGCATCCTTGCCGGAGGCGGCCACTGGCGGCTGGCGCACGTCCTGGCCACGATCGAGGAGTACAAGCAGGCCATCACCGAGTTCTCCGCCCGGGTTGACGAGGAGGCGCAGGCGTTCGTGTCCCGGCAGCTGCCCTACCTGTACGAGCAGGGCGCGGAGCGGGTCCAGTTGCCGGACGGGGGCCCGTTCACCTGGACCAAGGCGCACTCCGATGCGCTCCAGTCGCTGGCCGCCGACTCCTACGGCGACTTCCTGCGCCGGTCGCAGGAGGCGCAGCGGATGGCCGAGGTCTGGTACCGGATCGCCCGCCAGGCCGCCCGCGAGACCGTGCCGCGCACCGCCACCGGCGGCACCACCGCGCTTCAGGCCGCGAAGAAGCTGGCCGACCGGCTCGGCGGCCGGGGCCTGAACTACGTCATCTACCGCAACGGCGCCAGGGTGCCCGTCCGGGCCTGGGCCGAGTCGGCGACGTTGGCCAAGAGCGCCGTGGCCTACAACAGCGGCACGCTGAACCGCGCGGTGGAGGCCGGCGTCCGCTTCATGCAGGTGTTCGACGGTTCCGGCTGCGGCTGGACGAGCCACGACGACCCGGACAAGGCCAACGGGACCGTCCGGACCGTCGAGGAGGCCGCCGAGCAGCCCATCGCGCACCCGCGCTGTCTGCGCGCCTTCGGGCCACGGCCGGACCTCGGCGATCTATGACCTCCGTCGCCTGCTGCCCGTGGTGTATTTTCTACGGAGCAGCCCGCCTCCGTAGCTCAGTGGTAGAGCAACCGCCTTGTAAGCGGTAGGTCGTCAGTTCAATCCTGACCGGGGGCTCAGTATAGTGCCCCCTGCCGACGACGGCTGGGGGCACTGAGCGTTCCGGGGTCGTGACCTGCGGTGCTGGCCTGACGGCTGTGGGCACGGGAGTATCACCGGCATGAGGCTTCTAGTGCTGGGTGGTACCTGGTTCCTTGGTCGTGCTGTCGTCAGCGACGCCCTGTCGCGGGGATGGGAGGTGACGACGTTCACCCGGGGGTTGAGCGGGACACCCGTTCCGGGAGCGGTAGCCGTTCACGGAGACCGGGAGAATGAGGCCGACGTCCGCAGGCTCGCCGAGCAGGGCCCGTGGGATGCCGTCGTGGACACCTCCGCCTCCGAGCTGACCCCGCGAACAGTCCTGACCGGGGCCGAGGCCCTGGCCTCCAAGGCGGGCAGGTACGTCTACATCTCCACCGTCTCCGTCTACCGCGGTTGGCCGGACGAACCCCTCTTCATCGACTCCGAAGTCCTCGACGGCCCCGCCGACGCAGACGCGGACTACGGCCGTCTTCCCGCGAACCACGTTGGAGCGGACACCCACTACGGCAAGCAGAAGGCCGGGGCGGAGCGCGCGGTCGTGCAGGCGTTCGGGGCCGACTGCGCGAGCATCCTGCGCCCCGGAGTCATCCTCGGTCCCGGCGAGTACGTCGGCCGACTGCCCTGGTGGCTGAGCAGGGCCGCGCGAGGGGGAGACATCCTCGCGCCCGGCAACCCGAACCAGACCATCCAACCCGTCGACGTGCGCGACGTCGCAAGGTTCGCCCTGAACCAGGCCACCGCCACCGGCCCGCAGGTCCACAACGTGACCGCTCCCATCGGCAGGGAGACAATGGGCGGCTTCCTGGAGTCGTGCCTTGAGGCGACCGGCAGCACCGGCCGCCTGGTGTGGGCCCCGGACGAGCACCTGTTGCAGTACGACCTCGTCCAGTGGAGCGAACTGCCGTTGTGGCGCACCCACCCCGGCGTGTGGCGCATCGACTCGACGTCCGGCTACGCCGCCGGGCTGGAGTGCCGACCGCTGTCCGAGACCGTGGCCGATACCTGGGCCTGGTTGCAGCGCGGCAACGTGCCCGTGCCCCACCAGCGGTGGAAGAAGCACGGCATCGCCCCCGGCAAGGAGGAGCAGATCCTCGCTGGCCTCACCGGCTGACGGGATCAGCTACCCGGGCCAAGGGAGGGCGGCCCGGCCATCTGCACGAAGTCCTCGCACTCCTCGGCCATCCCTATGGCACCCGGGGCGTCGCGGAACGCTGCCGACACCAGTTCCCTGCGGACGGTGCGCACGCGGTCCCGAAGCCCCGGGCTTCGCCACTCCCGGGGAAGCTCGAACACCGCGCGCAGAGCTTCCGCCGCCCCGTCGACGTCCTGCCTCAGCAGGCGAGCCATGGCGAGGTCAGAGGATGCCTTCGAGGCGATCGGTACAGGCGTAGCTCCAGCAGGGCCGCCCTCGGCGATCAGGCTCAAGGACTGCATCGCCGTGGTCTCTGCCGCGGCACCATCGCGCATCAGCAGGTAGGTAGTGCTGTTCGACATGGCGATCCGGCCCAACGGGAAGTCGAACTCGCCGGCGACCTCGTCGTGGACGTCGTCGCGCCGTCCGCTGCTCTGCTCCAGGCTCGCCTGGATGGCACGCGCGGCGTCATCGAAGCGGCCCAGGTGTCCGTAGGCGCGGGCCTCGATCGCAAACAGGCGCGCCCTGCCGGTGTCGCCGATCCCGCTGAACTCGTGCGCCTTCTTCACCAGGCGCAGGGCCTGGGTGGGGTTGCCGTCCATGTAGGCGAGGATGGCCAGGTAGCCGTGAGCGTAAGCCTGGAGGGCCCCGTGCTCGGACACCTGGCCGTACAGGGCGGATGCGCGTAGCAGCTCCACCGCGGTCGGCATCTGACCCAGGTCGGTCGCGCACGCGGCGATCAGGGCGGAGCACTGACCCGCGACGAGATACAGCCGACGACGCTGAGACGGCAGCTGCGTCCGATCCAGCATCAGCGTTGCCGACTGGAGTACCTGCCGACCCTGCACGTACATCACGTACGGCGCTGTGTCGACGTGCGCGCGTGCAAGGTACCTCAGGTCGTCCTCGATCTGGTCGAGGGTCAGGTCTGGAAGGGCTCGTGAGGCGGCGTCTCCCGCATGAGCGGCAGCGTCGTGCGCAGTCATACGAAGTTCACTTTCGTCGAACACGGGCTCGACCTTTGGCCCGGTCCACTTCAGCCCGTCCGGACACGGCGCGAAAAGCTCCGCCGCTGGCACATTGAACATACGCTCCAGGATGCGCGGAGCGGGCTGGCGGGGCATTCCGACGGCACCGTTGGTCCAACGCCACACGGTCATCGGGAGCAGGACGACGTTGTCGAACCTGCGGTCACCGGTGATCTCGCGTAACTCGGCAGCAGCGGCCTGATACTTCGCCTGAAAGTCCTCGTGCGACAGATCGAGGGTCCGCAAGATCGCTTTGAGCAGCACCTCTGCCACGGCCCTGTCCTTCCCGTCGGAGGCTGCGCCGGTTCCTTCCGGCGTTCTCCATCTGATGCTGGTATCACCATTTTCGCAGCTCGGATACCACGCTCAGGCGCAGTGTTCTCCAAGTGTTAGCGAGTGTTGTGAACGACGGCGGTTTTCCCCAGGGGTGGTGTCGGCGTAATTCTCCAACCCCTGGGGCCGCCGCAGTCAGGCTGCGGACTGCTGGCTGATCTTCTCGGTGGGGGTCCTCGGTCGCTTGT
>NZ_JBHFAB010000022.1:0-144004 GCF_042510955.1 Streptacidiphilus cavernicola | reverse complement strand
GGTCGTTCACCTCAGGTGAACGACCGCCCGTTCCTTGTGCGTGCTGTGCTGCTTGCCTGCTCACGACAGTGGGGCCCCGGCCTGAGCCGGGGCCCCACTGTCAGGACTGCGTGGGGATTCAGCCCCAGTTCTCGCAGTGGTTGCCGAACGCCGGGTTCAGCGCGCCGATCACGTTGACCGTGTCGCCGCAGACGTTGACCGGGACGTGCACCGGGACCTGGACGGCGTTGCCGGACAGCACGCCGGGGGAGTTGAACGCGCCGCCCGCGGCGTCGCTGCTGGCGGAGGCGGCACCCGCGCCGGCCGCGATCAGACCGACTGCGGCGGCGGCGACGAACATGCTGCGCTTGCTGTTCAAGACGGTGCTCCTTGGTAGAAATGCGGTTCACGCCGCCCGACGTCGGGACGACGGACTGCCAAACGCGTTGCCGGGCACCGGGCAACGCCCGCCGGGTGAGCGTCACTCAAACGCGTTACCGGGTGGGCCATTCGGGGGGACGGCCGGACGTGGGATCTTCGCGGCGGCGCCGTGACCCGCCCGCGCCCGGCCTCGTTGGTCCTCGTATGCCCGAAGCCCGCTGGTCCCGCATCAGCCCCGCCGAGCTGTTCCCGGCCGCCGCCGAGGTCTCCGACCGGGGCCGGCGCCATGCGCCGGGACCCGACGAGCCGGTCTACAGCCAACTGGTCGGCGAGTGGCGGCAGCGCGGGCGGATGCTGCCGGGGCAGCGCGACCGGGAATGGGTCGAACTGGTGGTCAGGCCGCGCTGGCGGTAGCCCGCGGCCGTACCCTCTCCGCCTCCCGCGCGTTATCCGGACCATGAAGCTCATTCGACTCGTCACCCTTGCCGCGGCCGGTTCCGCACTCGTCGCCGTCGCCGCACCGGCCGCACAGGCCCAGGAACTCAGCAATTCGGTCACCGGTGCCGCGAAAACCGCCGGAATGGCCACCAGGAATGCACTTCCGGTGGTGCAGGGCGCCATCGGCGGAAAGGTGGGGGAGAAGGTCCAGGACGTCCAGAAGACGATCCAGGGCGGTTCGGACGCCATCGCCGGAGTGAATGACCTGGTCGGCTGAGCGGCGCGGCACAATTGATCGGGCGTCAGGGGTACTTATGCTGGGGATGTTTCCCGGTCGGCCCCTGAATCCTGGAGCAGCAGGCAATGCTGGAGCGAAAGCAGCGTAAATCGACGACCCTGGTCACCTTCGTTCTGCCGGCCGAGCACCCCTGCGGTCCGGTGAGCGTGGTGGGGGACTTCAACGACTGGCAGCCAGGGACGCACACGCTGATCGAGCGCCCCGACGGCAGCCGCGCGGTCACCGTCACCCTGCCGGTCAAGGACAAGGTCGCCTTCCGCTACCTGGCCCACGGCGACTACTGGTTCGACGACGAGCACGTCGACGCCCACGACGGCGCCAACGGCGTCCTCTTCACCTGACCGGAACAGCGGAAACGGGCCCCTCGCGCAACAGCGGGGGGCCCGTTCGGAATACCAGGGTCAGCAGTGCGAACCGTCGTGGCCGTGCCAGAAGTGCTCCACCGCGACGTGGTGCCAGTCGGAGACGTGGAAACCGTGGTGGAACGCGCTCTGCTGCTCGCCGCCGCCGTTGCTGCAGTGGTTGCCGAAGGCCGGGTTGAGCAGGCCGACCACATTGACCGAGTTTCCGCAGACATTGACGGGGACGTCCACCGGAATCTGGACCACATTGCCGGAGAGAACGCCCGGCGAGTCAAAGGCGGCGCCGTAGGCATTGCTGTCCGCGCTGGCTGCTCCGGCGCCGGCGACGAGAAGGGCGGCGGCACCGCCGAAAAGCAGCCCGGCCTTGGTGAGGGAACGCATTTGGATCTCCTTCGTAGGGTTGTCCTACGAGTCATCCTTGGCGAACCCCCGCAGGAGCCCCGGCTGCGACACGGCGGGGTCATGCGGATGGCGCAGGGCCGGGGGCGGTCACCGGCGCGGCCGGGGGCAGGACGATAATGGCGCCATGCGATACCGAGGCGCCTCCCCCCGTTTCCTCCGCGCCGCGGCGGCGGTCCTGCTCGCCGCCGCGCTCCCGCTGCTGGCCTCGGGCTGCTCGGCGGGCAGTGACGCGGGCGTGCAGCGGACCCTGCCCGGTGTCTCCCGGACCACGCTGAGCACCAGCGCCGACGGGGTCACCCTCAGCATGAAGGCCCGCAATGTGGACCTGCGGATCAGTGACGCCTCGGTGCTGGTGGACCCGTCCGGTGCGGCCTACCTGCGGCTGACCGTGAACAACCAGGGGCCGGCCACCGAGCACCTGGCGCTGGTGTCGCTGGCCGGGGGCGGCCAGGCGGTCCTCAAGGGGGGCGCCGCCCTGTCCGGGTCGCTGACCACGGCGGGAGTACTGCTCGGCTCCGGCAGCAGCGTCGGCTTCGGGGCGCCGTCCGGCAGCAAGGAGCCGTCGGTCCAGCTGCCGGCCGACCCGAGCCGGAAGGTCGGGGGCACCGAGCCGGTGATGCTGGTGTTCGGCATCGCCGGCCTGGTGCACCTCGACCTCCCGGTCCGCGCGGCCTAGGGCCGCTGGTCAGGGCCGCTGGGTTGGGGCGCTGACTAGCTGACCGTCAGGTCGTCCGCGTAGACGTTGCCCTGGGCGTACCAGCCGTGGATGTACACGGTGACGGTGCCGTTGGCGCCGGTGGTGAACGGGACGGTCAGCTTGGTCCAGCCGCTGCCGCTGGTCCAGGTGCTGGCCGAGGCCCCGCCGCTGACGCCGAGGTAGGAGTAGTTGCCCTGGACCCAGCCGCTGAGGGTGTAGCTGTGGTTGGGGCTCAGGGTGAGGGTCTGGTCGCACTCGCCGGTCTGCGAGGAGGTCGGCGCGACCAGCAGGGCGTGCGAGCCGGAGTGCACCGGAGTGCTGACCACGGCGCCGCCGGGCTGGCAGGTCCACGGGCTGAGGCTGCCGGTCTCGAAGGTGCCGTTGACCAGCGAGCCCGAGCCGCCGCCACCCGTGCCGGTGACGGTGAGCGAGTAGGTCGCGGTGTGGCTGCCGGAGGCGGCGGTGCCCTTGACCGTGATCGGGTAGGTCCCGGCTGCGGCGGTGCTCGCCGCGGTGACGGTGAGGGTGGCGCTGCCGCCCGCGGTGACCGAGGCCGGGCTGACCGAGGCGGTCACGCCGGCCGGGGCGCCGCTGACGCTGAGCGCGACCGACTGCGCCGAGCCGGAGGTCACCGCGGTGCTGACGCTCGCGGTGGTGGAGCCGCCGGGAGCGATCGAGCCGGAGCCCGGGGCGACGCCGACCGAGAAGTCATTGCTCGGGACGGTGGTCCCGCCGTTGAAGGCCTCCAGCGCGTGGCTGAAGTCCCAGGTGCCCTGGGCGATCCCGGAGCAACTGTCGGAACCGGCGGTGCCGTTGGCGCAGCCACCGTTGTCGCGCTGCAGGGCCCAGAAGGAGAGGCTGGCGAGGCCCTTGCCCGCGGCCCAGGCCTCGACGTTCTTGGCGTCCGCGACGGTGGTGGTCTCGGCGGTGCCGTAGTCGTCGACGCCGGGCATCAGGGTGATCCCGATCATGCCCCAGAGCTGCGCGGCGGTCTTGCTCGGGTAGAGCGTGGCGAGCTGGTTGTAGAGGCCGGTGGCGGCGCTCTCGGCGTCGTTGCCCATCTCGTGGGTGGCGCCGTCGTAGTAGTCGAACGTCATGATGTTGGCGACGTCGACCCGGGCGTTGTACTTCACCGCGCTCTTGAGCACCGCGAGCCCGCTGGAGGCCAGCCCGCTGGTGGTGGTCGGCAGGGTGTAGGAGAACTGCACGGTCCGCCCGTTGGCGGCGGCCCAGGAGTCGACCAGGGCTATCGCCTGGTTGCGGCGGTCGATCCCGGCGCTGTTGGTCAGCGAGTTGTCCTCGGTGTCGAGGTCGATCCGGGTGACGTTGTAGGTGGTGATGACGCTCTCGTACGCCGCGGCGATGGAGTTGACGTTGGTGCAGCTGTCGGCGATCTCGGTGCCGGTGTCGTCGGCGGTGTAGCCGCCGAAGGAGGGGATGACGTCGCCACCGCCCGCCTGGATGCTGCTGATGTCGCTGCCGAAGTTGGCCGAGGCGATCGGCAGGCTGGTGTCGCCGTTCCAGAGCGGGGTGCAGGAACCCTTGCTGGCGGTCTGGATGAAGGCCATCGACAGGTACTTGTTGCCGGAGGCGCTGGCCAGCCCGGAGAGGCTGTCGCCGTTGTAGGCCTCGAAGTACGGGGCGGAGACATGGGCCGGCAGTGGGGTTGCCGCCGCATGCGCGGCTCCCGCGGTCCCGACCAGGGCACCGGCCGCGGCAGCGGCAGTGGCCAGACCGGCGACCAGGGCACGGAAGGGGGTGTTTCGTCTCATCTGGGCTCTCCTGTGGGGGTGTTACTGGTAGAGACCTCTGGTAGGACATCGACAATCTTTGGACTAGACCAATTAATTGTCAACACTCTTTCCAGTTATTGTCCGAGCCCGCTTCCCACAGGATTCGACGCCGGGTCAGTCGGCGAGCAGGTTCTTCCGGAGCGCGGTCAGCGCGGCCGGGTCCAGGCCGAGCCGGTCGACGACGTAGCCGTGGACCGAGCCGTGCGCGGCGGCGAGATCGGCCAGGAACAGCTCCATCGCGGTGGCCGGGGCCCGGCCGAAGGACGGCCAGACCTGCTCGCGCTCCGGGTGCGCCGCGTGGAAGTCGGCCAGCAGCCGGTCCCTGGCCAGCTCGGTGAGCGCGTAGTCGGCCGCTGCGTCCTGCTCGCTGACTCCGAGCAGGATCAGCACCAGGGCGGCGATCATCCCGGTCCGGTCCTTGCCGGAGGCGCAGTGGAACACCAGTGGGGCGTCGTCCGCGGCGGCGATCAGTTCGAGCGCCTGGCGGATCTCCACCGCACCGTCCTCGGCCACCTCGGTGTAGCGGTCGGCGAGGAAGCGCCAGGGGTCGACGTCCGGGTCGATCGCGGCCTGGTCGTAGGGCCGGTGCTCGATGCTGAGGTTGTGGAAGGCGAGGCCGTCCTGCTCCGGGACCCGGCCGCCGCGCTCGATCTCCCAGGGGTAGCGCAGGTCGATCACGGTACGCACGCCGAGCGCGAGGAAACGGGCCCGGTCCTCGGGGGCGTCGCGCAGCTTGCCGAGCGAGTCGGACCGGTACAGCCGCCCCCAGCGGACGGTCCGGCCGTCGGCGGCGCGGTAGCCGCCGAGGTCCCGGAAGTTGTGCAGCCGGTCGAAGGGGAGGTGTCGTTGCGTCACCCCGACCACCCTAGGCGGGGCGTCGGCGTGGCCTGGGTCGGGGGTCCGGGGGCGGGGGCGAGGGGCTGGCCGGAGGTCGGGGGGTTGGTCGGGGCTGGCGGTCGGGGCCGGGCTACGCGTTCGCCGGGCCGGGGCCGGGGTCAGGACCAGGGTCGGGGTCGGGGGCCGGGCCGGGTCGGTGGCCGGGTCGGGGCCGGGTTCAGGGCCAGGGCCGGGGGCCGGGTCGGGGCCGGAGGCCTGACTCTCGGTGCTTGGAGGCATCGGCATCGGGGTCCAGTCGGGCCCCAGTCGCGGTCCGGGCCCGGGAACGGCCCCGGCTATGCGGTCCGGGCCCGGGGGCGGCCCCGGCTATGCGGTCAGGGCCTTGCGGCGGCGGAGCCTGCGGGCCCAGAAGCCCTCGTGCGGGCGGCGGACCTCGATCCTGCTGCTCTTGGCCAGCCCGGAGACCCGCACCAGCAGGGTCACCGGCGTACCCGGCTGGTGCTCGGCCCGCTGCTTGACCTCGCTGCTGCGCACCTCCAGGTCGTCGACCTCGACCAGCACCCCGGCCGGGACCACCAGCCGCAGGTGGGAGCTGTGCAGGGAGACCTGGAGGTCGAGCACCGGTTGCCGGACCACCGCGGCGGTGAGGTCGACCAGCGCGTTGGCGCTCCTGGCCTCCACCTCCATCCGCGGCGGCACCAGCCACGGGCCGGTCTTCTGCACCCGGCTGTGCCGGGCCTGCATCCGGACCACCTCGGGCGCGGGCCCCGAGCCGGGCGCGCCGGGGCGCATCAGCGCGGCCGAGCCGGACGGGCCGGTGGCGGCGGGCAGATCCCGGACCAGGACCGCCAGTTCGCCGTAGGTGCGGGCGGTGAGCGCGGTGCCGAGCCGGTCGTCCAGCTCCTCTGCGGTCAGCCGACCGTCGCCCGCGGCGACGCGCAGCTGCTCCACCACCGCGTCGCGGTCCTCGTGCGAGGCGCGGAGCGCGTCCGGCGCGTCCGGCGCGTCCGGCGTGCGGGGGGTGTGCGCGGCAGTGGTGCTCGGGGAGGTGGGGTCGATCGGCTCCGGGGTTGGGCCCGACTCTTCTCGCGACATATCGCGTATCGTACCCGCTTCGTCGGGGGCGTGCGAGGGGCGGCAATGCCACCCCGGCGCGTGGTGGAAGGTCACGATTCGGCATTTCCGCTGACGTGGACCCGCCATTCCGAGTGTCATGGGTGTGACAAACCGTCGAGGACGGGTCCTCCACACGCTAGGAGTCCCATGTCACGCATTCCCACCACCCCGGGAGCACGGCGTACCGCCCGCACCGCCCGTACCGCCGTCGCGGCGCTGACGGCGGGGGCCACCGCCCTGGTCCTCGCCTCCGCCGCGGCCCCGGGCGGCGCTGCCGTCGCCACCGGGAGCAGCGCCGGGCGGTCCGCCGTCCGCGCCGACGTACGGCCCGCCGTGGCCGGTCCGCGGATGGCCCGGGTGCTGACGGCGCCGATCACCACCGCGCAGTGCGTCGCCACGTACGCGATCCACTGCTACTCGCCACTGCAGTACCGGACGGCCTACAACCTCTCGCCGCTCTACTCGCGCGGGATCACCGGGCGCGGACGCACCATCGTGATCGTGGACTCCTACGGTTCGCCGACCATCCAAAACGACCTCCAGGTCTTCGACAAGCAGTGGGGTCTGCCGGACACCAAGGTCGACGTGGTCAAGTACGGCAATGTGCCGCCGTTCGACCCCAGCAACAGCGACATGACCGGCTGGGCCGGTGAGACCACCCTCGACGTGGAGTACGCCCACTCGATCGCCCCCGGCGCGAAGATCGTCCTGGTGGAGACCCCGGTCTCGGAGACCGAGGGCACCACAGGCCTGCCGGAGATGATGAACGCCGAGCAGAGCCTGATCAACAAGGGCGTCGGCGACGTCATCTCGCAGAGCTTCGGCGCGACCGAGAACACCTTCCCCGGCTTCGACCAGGGGAACACCTCCTCCCTCACCAACCTGCGCTACGCCTTCAAGGACGCCTACGCCCACGGCGTCACCGTGCTGGCCGCCTCCGGCGACAACGGCGCGACCGACGCCCAGGCCAACGGAGTCGACCTGTACGACCAGCGGGTCGACTCCTGGCCCTCGTCGGACCCGCTGGTCACCTCCGTCGGCGGCACCGAGCTGAACCTCGACCAGCAGGGCAACCGGCTGTCGCCGGACACCGTCTGGAACGACGGCTACGGCGCGGGCGGCGGCGGCGTCTCCGGCGTCTTCTCCCGCCCGTGGTACCAGAACGGCGTCCGCAAGGTGGTCGGCGCCCACCGCGGCACCCCCGACATCAGCATGAGCGCGGCGGTCGACGGCGCGGCCTGGACGTACCAGTCCTACGACCCGGCGCACGTCGGCTGGGGCCTGGTCGGCGGCACCAGTGAGGCCACGCCGATCTTCTCCGGCATCGTCGCGCTGGCCGACCAGCTGGCCGGGCACCGCCTCGGCCTGATCAACCCGGCCCTGTACGGCCTGTCCTACCTGCCGTCCCGGCTCAGCGGCGAGGTGGACGTGACCACCGGCGACAACTCCTACGGCGGAGTCACCGGCTACACCGCCGGCAAGGGCTACGACCTGGCCTCCGGCCTCGGCACGATCGACGGCAACGCCTTCGTCCACGCCCTGGCCTTCACCGGCTGACCCCTCGTCAGCAGCCAGCCCCCGGGAGCAGGGACGCCGTTATGGCGTCCCCGCTCCCGCCGTTGTCGCGGACCTCTGGTGCGGATAGGGCAAGCTGGGGGTGGCAGAGATGAGGAAGACCACGTGAGTGCACGTTTTCAGGAGCTCGACTGGCGGCAGACGTCGTTGGGGGAGCTGGTGCTGCGGCGCCGGTGGTATCCCGGGGTCGGCAGGGACGTCTATGAGATCAAGCTCAACGACGAGTACCTGATGTCCAGTCTGTTCACCGTCGCCGAGGAGGAGCTCGGTCGGCTGGCCCTCGCCGAGCTGCCGCCGGGAGAGGGGACGCTGGACGTGGTTGTCGGTGGGCTCGGTCTCGGCTGTACCGCGCAGGCCGTGCTGGAGAGTGCGAACGTGCGCTCCCTGGTCGTGCTGGACGCGCTCAGTGAGGTGATCGAGTGGCATCAACGCGAACTGCTCCCCTCCGGACTGGCCGCCGACCCGCGCTGCAGGCTGGTCCACGGCGACTTCTTCGCACTGCTCCGCTCGCCCACGGGCCTGGACCCGGAGCTGCCGGACCGCCGGTTCCACGCGGTCGTGGTCGACATCGACCATTCGCCGCGGCATCTGCTGCATCCCGGCAACGCCGACCTCTACGAGCCCGCGGGGCTCCGCCGGGTCGCCGAACGGCTCTATCCGGGCGGGGTGTTCGCGCTCTGGTCAAACGATCCGCCGGATCAGGAGTTCATGGAGGTACTCGCCGCCTGCTTCGCCGAGGCACGGGCCGAGGTCGTCGCCTTCGACAATCCGCTGCAGCAGCGCGAGGCGACCAACACCGTCTACCTCGCCCGACGCTAGCGCTACGGCTCGCCCAGGCCCGGCGACGCCGTTATGGCGTCACGCCGCTGCGCGGCCCGGCTCCGGGGTGGTGCGGGTGATCTGCCGGAGGAACTCGGTGTTCCCGGCGGTGTGCTTCATCCGGTCCAGCATCAGTTCGACCGCCTGCTGTGGCGACTGCGTCTGCAGCGCCCGGCGCAGCCGCCGTACCGCGTCCAGCTCGTCCGGGGAGGTCAGGATCTCCTCGCGGCGGGTGCCGGTCGGGGCGGGGCTGATGGCGGGGAAGACCCGGTTGGCCGCGAGCGTGCGGTCCAGCCGCAGCTCCATGTTGCCGGTGCTCTTCAGCTCCTCGAAGTAGTAGTCGTCGGCCCGGGAGCCGGTCTCCACCAGCGCGGTGGCGATGATGGTCAGCGAGCCGCCCTGCTCGATGTTCCGTGCCGCGCCGAAGAGTTGCTTGGGCGCGAGCAGCGCGCCCGCGTCCACGCCGCCGCTCAGGGTACGGCCGCTCCCGGCGGTGGCCGCGTTGTTGTGGGCGCGGCAGAGCCGGGTGAGCGAGTCGAGCAGCAGGACGACGTCCTGCCCGGCCTCGACCAGGCGCTTGGCGCGTTCGACGGCGAGCGCGGCGAGCGCGGTGTGGTCCTTGGCGGGGCGGTCGAACGTCGACGACAGCACCTCGCCGCGGACCGAGCGGCGCATGTCGGTGACCTCCTCGGGGCGCTCGTCCAGGAGCAGCACCATCAGATGGCACTCGGGGTGGTTGCGGGCCACGGCGTCGGCGATGGCCTGCAGGATCATGGTCTTGCCGGTCTTCGGCGGGGCGACGATCAGCCCGCGCTGGCCCTTGCCGACGGGGGCGAGCAGGTCGATCATCCGGGTGGTGAGCCGGCCCGGTTCGGTCTCCAGCCGCAGCCGCTCGCGCGGGTGGACCGGGGTGAGGTCGGCGAAGTGCGGGCGTTTGGCGAGCCCGGGGTCGCCGGGCGGCAGGCCGTTGATCCGCTGGATCCGGTCCCCGGCCAGTTCGACCAGGTCGCCGCGGCGCAGGCCGTACCGGCGGACCTGCTGCGGGGTGATCCGGCGGTCGCCGGGTCCGGGCAGGTAGCCGCCGGTGCGGAGGATGCCGTTGCCGCCGGCGAGGTCGAAGACCCCGGTGGTGTCCGGCGGTTCGGAGGCGGGTGGGATTCGGGTTGCGGTTGCGGTGGTGGGTTCGATGGCAGGTGTGGTGGTGGTAGTCATGCGCATTCCTTCTGCGGGCACGGATGGTGGGCATGCGGCAGCGCGGTCTGTGAACGCCAAGGTGGTCTTGCGAACGGCGCGATGGTCGTGCGAAACGGCACGGTGGGCGGGCACGCCGACGAAACGCCGACGGATGTGGCCACTGCCTGTATCTGAAAGGAGGACTGCGCCTGGTCGCCGGTCACAGAAGGGACGGGCCGCGTCAGGGGCGTCGAAAAAGCGAGATCACAGAGTCACACGGGTACCGAGATCCGGCACACTCACATGCTGGGGCCACTATAGCACCCCGCAGAGCCTGGTGGAACCAGGCAGGCCGATCAGGCGGAGGCGGAGGGGGTGAACACGATGCGCCGTCCGGTCTCGATGGGCGCGGTCCAGGCCCGTTCGACCTCGGCCAGCGGCACCGGCAGGGCCGCGGCGGTGAGCGTACCCGCGGTGAACTGATCGATCAGGGAAGGCAGTTCGGCGACGATCCCGGCCGCGGTGAGCGAGCCCTGCCCGCTGCCCATGATCCGCAGATTGGCGGCGCGGAGCACGAAGGAGGGCAGGGTGATGTCCGGTCCGGCCATGGAGCCGATCTGGATCCAGTCCAGCGCCGCGCTGCGCTCGGCGCGTTGGGTGAGCAGGGCGGGGATGGCCCGCTCGGTGACGGCGCCCCAGGTGTAGTCGATCACCACGTCGACGTCCGCGGCGGCCTTGCCGAGCCGGTCGGCGGCCTCGGCCGGGTCGCCGGCCAGGGAGACCGTGCGGGTGGCGCCGAGGCCGGTGAGCAGCTCAAGCCGCTGCTGGTCGCGTCCGGCGGCGACGATCCCGGCCGCGCCGAGGTGACGGGCGATCTGCACCGCCATCTGCCCGGCGTTGCCGGTCGCGCCGAGCACCAGCACGCTCTGTCCGGGCTGGAACGAGATCCGGCGGCGCAGCGCGACCCAGGAGGACATGGCCGGGTTCATCGCGGCGGCGATCACCACCGGGTCGGCGTCGTCCGGCAGCGGGACCGCGCGGCGCGGGTCGAGCAGGGTCTGCTCGGCCATGGTGCCGGGCCCGTCGTCGTCGGCCACGAAGTAGGCGCGCCGCCCGTCGGGCAGCCGTCCCACGCCGTCGACGCCGGGGATCAGCGGCAGGCTTCCGTCGCTGGTGTAGTGGGTGCCGTTGGCGCCGGAGCGGACCCGGGGGTGCAGTCCGGCGGCGAGCACGTCCACCAGGACCTGGCGCCCGGTCGGCTCGGGCGCGGCGAACTCCTCGTAGCGGGGCGGGCGGTCGAACGAGCGGACGACGGCGGCGTACATGGCGACTCCTTCAGGTTTAGTACGTGACACAAACCAAGTTAATTTGTTCCACGTACTAAGTCAAGTAGGCTGGGCGCATGGACAACGACGGCGTGGACGGCGCGCCCGCGGAAGCGGTGCGGGACCTGGGGATCGTGGACAGCTTGGTTCAGCTGTCGTTCCTGGTGCAGGGGGTGCTGGGGCAGGTCGCCACCGAGCACGGGCTGTCGGTGATCCAGCTCCGCCTGCTCGGCGTGCTGCGGGACCGCGAGCCTGGGATGCAGGAACTCGCCCGGCATCTGGGGCTGGACAAGTCCAGCATGACCGGGCTGGTCGACCGGGCCGAACGCCGCGGCCTGGTCCGCCGCGCCGCCTCGCCCCACGACGGGCGCGCGGTCCGGGTGTCGCTGACCGAGGAGGGCCGCGCGCTGGGCCGCACGATCACCGCCGACGCCGCCCGCAGGACCCACGCCCTCACCGCCGACCTCAGCGACCAGCAGCGCAGCCAGCTCTCGCTGCTGGCGACCCTGCTCGTCACCGGCCACAGCACGATTGAGCCCTGACCTGCCGTCCCCCGACGGAACCTGACCGGTCGAGACGAACCCGACCGGCTCGGGCCGCCGCCCCGTTCAGCCGCGCAGGAGGCGTCCGCGTTTGAGTTCGAGGACCTCGTCGCAGCCGGCGGCGACCTCGCGGGAGTGGGTCACCACGACGACGCACTTGCCGTCCTGGTGGGCGAGTCGCTGGAAGACGCCGACGATGCCCTGGGCGGTGTCGTGGTCCAGCGCGCCGGTCGGCTCGTCGGCGAAGAGGACGTCGACCTCGCAGGCCAGTGCGCGGGCGATGGCCACGCGCTGCTGCTGGCCGCCGGAGAGCCGGAGGGTGCGGCGGTTCTGGTCCTCGCGGTCGACGCCGAGCAGGTCGAGCAGCTCGGTGGCCCGCTTCCTGCGGTCGACGCCCTTGACTCCGGTGATCTCCATGGCCGAGGTGATGTTCTGAACCGCCGTCATGTAGGTGAGCAGGTTCAGGGACTGGAAGACGGTGGCGACGTGCCGGTTGCGGTAGCGGGTCTGCCCGATCGCGGCGATGTCCTCGCCCTTGAAGCGGACCGTGCCGGAGGTGGGCACGTCCAGGCCGCTGGCCATGGACAGCAGCGTGGTCTTGCCGCAGCCGGAGGGGCCGACGACGGCGTACATCCGTCCTGCTTCGAAGGCGTAGTCGATGCCCTTGAGCACGGTCCGCTTCTTGCTGCCGACGCGGTAGGTGTGGGTGAGGCCGGTGAGCTGCAGGAGCGGGGCCTGCGGTGCGGTGGTGGTCGCGGTGGTCATCGGTCAGTTGCCCTTCGAGAGGATGTCACGGGGGGTCAGCCGCAGGGTGCGGACGCCGGGGAGGACGGTGGCCAGCACCGCGATGGCCAGGCCGGTCGCGCCGACCCCGGCCAGGTCGCCCGCGCCGAGGCCGATCCGCAGCCGGTCGATCGGCTGGACCTGCGGAGTCCCGCCGCTGGACGGTCCGTTGGCGCCGCCGGTGGGGTCGCTGGGGTCGGGCTGGGCCTGCTGCTGGGCCGCGGCGCTCCGGGCGTCGGCGACGTCCCCGGCCAGGAGGTGGTCGCCGACCGCCTGGGAGACGAAGGACGCGCAGGCGGTGGCGATGCCGACGGCGACCAGCCCGCAGACCACGGTCTCCGCCAGCTGCTGGCCGACGAGCCGGGGCTTCCGCTCGCCCAGCGACATCAGGATGCCGAGCTCCTTGCGGCGCCCGCGCATGGCGGCGGCGGTGATCAGGGCGAGGACGGCGGCTCCGGCCACCGCGACCAGCCAGAGGGTGACGGTCGCGAACCGGGCGGTCTTGTCGATCGGGCCGACCAACTGCCGGTACTGCTGGTCGTTGACGGAGATCGGCCAGATCGTCGGGTCGATCCCGGCGGCCTTCTCGTCCTTGACCAGTCGGGCCAGGTCGTCCGGGCCGTGCAGGGTGAAGTCGGCCTTGTCGGTGGTCGCGCCCTGGGAGGCGTCCATGCCGGTCACCCCGGTGGCGGCGAGCGGCGTCAGATAGAGCAGGTTGGCGGCGAGGGAGTCGGCGGGCTGGTACTGCCCGGGGTCGGCGGCGCTGTTCTGGTAGATGCCGCCGACGGTGAGGACGAAGTCCTGCTTGCTCACCGGCGGTCCGCCCTGGCTGGGCAGTTGACCGACCCGCAGGTGCAGCTTGTCGCCGACCTTGAGGTGGTCGGCGCGGGCGAGCCGCTGCTCGATGACGACCATGTCCGCCGGGCTGGTCGGGGTGATCCCGGAGCCGCTGATGATCTTCGAGTCGCCGTTGTGGAAGTCGGGCACCCCGGCCTGGTCGCGGATTCCCTGGACGCTGAACCAGTCGGTCATGGTGGTGTCGGTGCCGACCGGCGGGGGCACCGGTTGGTAGAGCTTGGCGGCCCCGGAGCCATCAGCGGAGGCAGAGGCAGAGGCGGAAGCAGCGGGGGAGGCGGGGGCGGGGGCAGCCAGGCCGTCGACGGTGTAGTTGCACCGGACCACCGCCGCCGACGCGCACAACCGGTCGAGCTTGGCGAGCGGCAGCCGCGAGGCGGCCATGACGCCGGCCGGGACCGCCCCGCTCTGCTGCGGGGCCCCCTGCGCCGCGAGCAGCGCGTTGAAGTCCAGCTTCAGGTCCGCGGTGGCGCCGACCCCGGCCTTGGCCCGGTCCGCGGCCCGCGCGGCGGCGGACCTGATCAGGAAGCCGGACAGGACCAGGGTGCAGACCACCGCGAAGACGCCGACCATGAGTGCCGTCCGGCCCGGTTGGCTGGTCAGCTGCCACCAGGCCCGTTTGAACAGGTTCATCGGATTCTCGTCTCGTCTCTGTGTCGTCTTCTGCGGTCGGTTGGCGTGAGTCGCCGTCAGCTGTGGGCAGTTGTCGTCGGGGGCAGCAGGGAGGGACGTCGGTGTCACTCGTCGTGGGCGAGGATGTCGCGCGGGGTCAGCCGCAGCGCGGCCAGGCCGGGGAGGACGGTGGCCAGGGCGGCGATGCCCAGCCCGACGGCGCCGACCTGGGCCAGGTCCGCCGCCGCGAGGTGCACCCGCAGCCGCGGTGCCGCCGCGCCGGAGAGCAGTTGGCGGCTCGCGGCCTGTGCCAGCAACGGGCTGCACAGCGCGGCCAGCGCGATGCCGAGCAGCGCGCACGCGCCGGTCTCGACCAGTTGCTGGCCCAGCAGTCGGGGCTTGCCCTCGCCGAGGGAGAGCAGCACGCCCAGCTCGCCGCGGCGTTCGCGCAGTGCGGAGGCGGTGGTCAACGCGAGGATCGCGGTCCCGGCCAGGGCCACCAGCCAGACCGTCAGCACGGCCGTCCCCGCGGTCCTGTCGATCGGACCGACCAGCTCCTGGTAGGCCTTGTCGTTGAGGATGAACTGCCCGGCTGCCGGCTGCCCCGTCCCGGTCTGTCCGGCCCCGGTTCCAGCCTCGGCCCCCGTCCGTACGCCCGCGGCCTGCGCGTCGTGCTCCAGGCGGGCGAGGTCGGCGGGGTCGCGGAGCCTGAACGTCGCGCTCTGCGCGGCCGGGTCGGCGTCCGCGGCGGCGCCCAGCAGTCGGGCGGCCCCGCTCGGGGTGAGGTAGAGCTGGTCGGCGGGCTCCATCACGGCGGGCTGGTAGGTGCGGCTGTCGGGGGTGTCGTCCGCGTAGATCCCGCCGACGGTGAAGACCAGGTCCTGCGGTCGGCTGCCGGTTCCCTGAGCCGGGCGGGAGGCCAGGTGGACCCGGTCGCCGACCTTGAGGTGGTTCTGCTCGGCGAGCCGCCGCTCGATCACCACCGCGTCCTTGGGGCTGTCCGGGCCGATGCCCTTGCCGGAGACCAGGCGTGCGTCGCCGTTGCGGAAGGCCGACTGCAGGCCGAGATCCCGTACGCCGTGCGCCGCGAACACCTCCGCGGCCCGGCCCTGCGGCCCGCCCGGGGGCGGCACCGGCTGGTGGAGCGCGGTGGTCGCGGTGGGCGACGCCTGGGCCTCGACGGTGTAGTCGCACTCCTCGGCCGCGGTGGAGCGGCACAGCTCCTCGGCCTGGCCGACCAGCAGTCCGCCCGCGGTCGGGCGCAGCGTGGCCACCGCGCCCACCGACTGCTTCGCCTGGTCGCCGGCCCGTGCGGCGGCCGACCGGATCAGCAGGCCGGAGAGCACGAGGGCGCAGATCACCAGGAACAGTCCGGTCGTCGTCGCCGTCCTGCCGGGATGGGCGGTCAGGCGCCACCACGCCCTTTTCCACAGATTCATGGTGGCGACGCTAGCCAGCCCGGTATTTCGGTCATATTTGCGAAGCCGAGGCGCCCGGTCCGCTGGCGATCCACATACGATCCACATCCCGGTGCTGGTAGAGATGTCAGAGCAACCGGAAGCCGACAGGGACCCGACCGGGAAGCTGGCGGGTTGCCCAGCAGAGAATGGCGACAGATCGTGCGCGTACTGGTGGTGGAGGACGAGGAGCACCTGGCCCGGGTGCTCCAGATCGGGCTGCGCAAGGAGGGCATCGCGGTCGACGTCGTGCACGACGGCTCCACGGCGCTGGCCCGCCTGGAGGTTTACGACTACGACGCCGTCGTCCTGGACCGCGACCTTCCCGGCGTGCACGGGGACGAGGTGTGCCGGCAGATCGTGGCTCGGCGGCTGGGCTGCCGGGTGCTGATGCTGACCGCCGCCGCGCTGCCCGGCGACAAGGTCGACGGCCTGGCCCTGGGCGCGGACGACTACCTGGCCAAGCCGTTCGACTTCCCCGAACTCGTGGCCCGGCTGCGTGCCCTGTACCGGCGCAGCCCGGTGGCGCACGCCCCGGAACTGACCGTCGCGGACCTGGTCCTGGACACCCATCGCCGCCGGGTCACCCGGGCCGGGACGGTGCTGCACCTCACCCCGAAGGAACTGGCCGTGCTCGAACTGCTGATGCGCGCCGAAGGCGGTGTGCTCAGTCCGGAAGACCTGCTGGACAAGGCCTGGGAGGCCGGGACGGACTCGCGGAACAACGCCGTCCGACTGGTGGTCTTCGGGCTGCGCCGCAAACTCGGCGATCCGCCGCTGGTGCACACCGCGATCACCGCGGGCTACTACCTGGGACCGGCGGCATGAGACGACGCACCGTCAGGCTGCACACCCGCCTGTTCGCAGGCTTCGCCGCCGCGCTGGTGGCCTGCGCCGTGCTGATGGTCGGGGTCATCTACACCGGCGTCCGCTACCTGCCCGACTACCGCTTCGCGCCAGCCGCTCCGGTCGGCACGGCCACCGCTCCGGGAACCCCGGTCGGCACGGCCGCTCCGACCGCCCCGGTCGGCACGGTTCCGCAACGGCCGGTGCCCGGGCCGACCATGGACGTCTCGCCACTGCCCCCCGACGTCCCGTACGACAAGACCCGCGCGGTGACCGTGACCGTGACCGACAAGCAGGGCGTCTGGTCGGCGGTGCTGCTCATCTCGATCGGCGGCGTCCTGCTGGTCGCCCTGCTCGGACTCGCCTTCGGCTGGGTCTTCTCCAAGCGGCTGCTGGCCCCGCTCCACTCGATCAACCAGGCGGCGGCCTCCGCGGCCGACGGCGACCTGACCCACCGCATCAACGCCCACGGCCCCGCCGACGACCTGCAGGAACTCGCCGACACCTTCGACACCATGCTCGCTCGGCTGCAACGGTCCTTCGCCGCCCACCAGCGCTTCGCCGCCAACGCCTCGCACGAGCTGCTCACCCCGCTGACCACCACCCGCGCAGCGCTGCAACTTGCCTCGTCAGAACCGACGGTGGAGGAACTGGCCGAGCTGGTGCCGATGCTCACCGAGGCCAACGAACGCAACATCGCCATCGTCCGCTCCCTGCTCCAACTCGCCGACGCCGACGGCGTCCCCGCCTTCGACGAGACCCCGGTGGACATCAGCGCACTCGTCGCCCGCGCGGCGTCGGAGCGGGCCGAGGCGGCGGCGGAGCGGGGAATCCGAGTCGAACTCGCCACCAGCACGGGCGCCGGTGGCGGAACCGCCCCTGGCACCGCCGCCACCAACACCCACACCCGCCACACCCGCACCGAAGTCCGCGGCAACGCCGCACTGCTGCACCAACTGGTGCTCAACCTGCTCGACAACGCCCTCCGCCACAACGTCCCCGGCGGCAGCGCCCGCCTGGAGGTCCGACGACAGGACGACGACGTCGTCCTGAGCGTGTCCAACACCGGCCCCCCGGTGGCCGCCGACCAGGTCGACCGCCTCTTCGAGCCCTTCTACCGCGCCCAGTCCCGGGTCTCCAGCGACCGCTCCGGCCACGGCCTCGGCCTGGCCATCGTCAGAACCGTCGCCCAAGCCCACCACGGCACCGCCACCGCCCGCCCCCAGCCCGACGGCGGCCTACTCGTCCACGTCGCACTCCCCGCCGCCGACCGCCCGACAGCGCCCTGACCCTGCAACAGGCCGGCTCTGGCCGACCAGGGTCAGAGCCTTCCGGGCAGCCCACTGGATCTTCTACAGTTCACGCATGCCCTCAGCGAACCCCCACGGCGACCTGGTACTCACTGACCTTGATGCGCTGCGCGCCGTCGCCGAGCCGCAGTCGTATGCGTTGCTGAGGCGTCTGCAACGCGAAGGGTCCGCGAGCATCGAGCGGCTGGCCGCCGATCTTGGCGCGTCGCCCGATGAGTTGCGCGCCCGGCTCGACGTGCTCGCCGGGTACGGCGTCGTCGAAGAGTCGGACGGTACATGGCGGGCGGTTTCGACTGGCCTGCTGATCGATGTGCCCGACGACACGGAGAGCCAGGCCGCCGCGCGGCTGATCACCACCCAGATGGTCCGCGAGGCGGCTGCCGTTCCGGCCCATTGGTGGGACGCGGACGAACCCCGCCTGCCCGATGAGTGGCGTCGAGCGGCCGGAGTCCTGAACATGGGGCTGTGGCTGACCCCTGAGGAACTCCAAACACTGACCGACCAGTTCGAGGAACTCACCGCACCATACGCCAAGCGCGCCGAGCACTCCGACGACGCCCGCCGGGTCCGCGTGCAGGTCTACCTGATGCCCACCGCCGACGACGCCGAGGCGGCCGACGCGCTTGAAGCCCTGGGCTGAGCCCCCAAGCCGCCCGGCCGGGCATCAGTGCAGGTCCGCCGTGAACGGGTGGGTGTGATCGTGCGGGCGGGTCGACCTGCTCCTCGCTGACAGCGTCGGAGAGTTGGACGGCCTCGGCGATTCTGCGGGCGGTTGTGGATCCCACGGTGCCGGAGGAGAGGGGCGCGCTGATGAACCAGCTGCGTGCCTCGTCGTCCTTGCGTGCGGCGATGGCGTCGATCAGCTGGCGCAGGGCAGAGTGCCTTGTGTAGCTGGCTAACCAGACGAGGGCTGCTGTCGGGCAGTCGAGGGCGGTGAGGGCTCCCACCGCGGGGCGGGTGAGGGCTCTCAGTAGGGCGAGGATCTTGAGGTAGGGCACGTCCTCCGGCCCCCGAGCCGGCCCAGGAGGGCGATGCCGACGCTCACGGTCAGCGTGCTGGTGCCGGTTTAGTCGGCCACGGGCCAGGGACCAGCCAGCGTTGGACGAACTTGGCTTTCGTGTCTCAGCTTCCGTTGTAGAGGCGGTTCAGGTCGATGAGTTCGACGTCGGGGCGGGTGTCCGAGGCGGTCTGCAGCGCAGGCGCGAAACCGGCACGCGAGAAGAGCAGGAGCTTGAGTGGTGACGTGACGCGGGCGGCCGGGAGCAGGTTGCGCAAGTGCTCCAGGCGTTCGAGGTGGTGCAGGTCCATGCGCGTGCCGGTGGCCTTGGCCTCGCCGACGGCGGTGACGCGGTTTGCCCCGAACGCGTTGGACTCGGTGACCACCAAGTCGAGTTCGTGGCCCCGTTTGTGCTCCCGGCAGGCGATCTCGCTGGGGAGCACGCTGCCGGCGTGTCCGCCGAGGGTGTCCGTGTCGGCGTGTTGCAGACACCACTGCCGGGCCAGGTCCTCGAAATGCGGACCGTAGATCTTGGCCGAGACGGTGTCGGCGTTGTCGGCCCAAACCTGGTGGGCGCGGCCGATGACGAGCTCCGGTTCGTGGCGCTGGATGAGGAGTTGGTGCAGACGCACGGTCGGCTCACTGATACGGAACACACTGCGCTTGTCTCGCAGGGCGTCGTCCACCTGCTCCAGCAGGCCGATGTCCTGCAGGCCTGACAGGAGGTGCGCCAGAGCACTGGACGGGCGGCCGAGGGCGGAGGCGATCTCAGAGCGGCGGTGGTTGCCGGCACTGACCGCGGTCAAGGTCGCCGCGTAGGAGGTGGGGTCGGAGATGGAAGGCTCCTCGCGCAGGAGCAGCCAGCCCTCACGGAACATGGCCGAAGCGGGGTTGAGCAGTCGACGCTCCACCCACTCGTCGAACTCGCCCAGATCGGCGGGCGGAGCACCGCCGCACATCTCCTTGTACGCAGGCGTGCCGCCGACGAGGGCGTTGAGCCGGAAGGCCAGCTCGGGATCGTCCTGGAGTCCCCAGAATGCGGCGGCCTCCCGGTAGCGGAACGGCCTCACCACGAGTTCCATGCTTGCGCGGCCACGCAACGGTGCGCTGCCGCTGAGGAGTTGGGACATCGTCGTGAGCGCGCTGCCGCAGAGGATCAGGCGGGTGCGGGTGCTCTCCTTGGCGTGGCTGAGTGGGCTCAGCGCCTTCTGCAGATAGGAGGGCAAGGAGGGGGTGGTAGCCACGAGGTAGGGGAACTCGTCGATGACGAGCGGTACTTCACGTTCTTCGCCGATGCGCAGGATCTCGTCCAAGGCGTCCTGCCAGTCCCGGAAGGGGATAGGGCGGCGCAAGCCCTGGAAGGCCGCGTAAGCGGCACCGAGGTCGGTCAGGTTCTGGGCTTCGGTCTGCTGTGTGGCTGCGAAGAGAAACCCTCCGGTCTCCCGAGCGAGCAACTCCAACATCAGAGTCTTGCCCTGCCGCCGACGACCGTAGACGAGTCCCATGGTGGCGCCGGGCTGGCCGGAAGCAATGAAGGTCTGCAGTTCATCCCACTCGGTGGAGCGGCCGAACAGCCGCTTCGGCTTCATTGCCATGAGGGATCGCCCTTTGTTCGCCCGGATCGAGTCATCATAGGAGCAACTATCATAGCCTTGGCTATGTCTTTCGCTCCAGGGAGTGAATCGCGACGCAGGTCGCCGACCCGCCTCGGTGCGGCCCCGGGGCAAGGCTGGCGCGGCTACTTGACATTGACAGGTACTAGGAACACTCTAGTAGCTGTGACCTCCAGCCATGACCCGCAACTGCTCAAAGGCGTCCTGTCGCTCCTGCTGCTGCACCTGCTGGCAGAGCAGGAGTCGTACGGGTACGAGGTGGTCCAGCGCCTGCAAGGGGCCGGATTCGCCGACGTGCTGGAGGGCACCGTGTATCCCGCCCTGGCCCGGCTCGAACGGGAAGGGCGGCTGGCCTCCCGGCTGGTCGCCTCTCCCAGCGGTCCGGCGCGCAAGTACTACCGGTTGACCGGCGCCGGGCACGAGGCCCTGGCCGCCGGTGCCGCCGGCTGGGCCCGGCACGTCGCCGGGGTCGAGGCCGTCCTGTCCCGTTCCCTGTCCGCCGCACCGCAGAAGGGCTCCTGACATGCCGCACACTGTCTCCTGGTACGACCGGCTGCGCGTCGAGCGGGTCGTCTGGTCGCTCGACCAGCGCCTCTACGACCTGCCGAGGCACACCCGGATCGCCCACCGGCGCGAGGTCCGCGCCAACCTGCTGACGGCTGCCGCGGAGGTCGGCGCTGCTGAGGCGCTGCACCGCCTCGGCAGCGCCCGGGAGTTGGCCGCGCAGTACCGGGACGCCGAGTTCGGTGAGGGTCCGCGGCACTCCTGGTTGGCCGCCGCGGTCTTCGCGTTCACCACCCCGCTGGTCCTCAACTTCTTCCTGAGCGAGGCGGCCAACGCCTACGAGCAGGCCATCACCGCCACGGGCACGCACGCCGACGGCAGCTACACCTGGGGCGGCGTCACCTGGCTGCAGAGCCCGCTGACGTTCGTCCTGCACCGGGGTCAGGCCACCCACGTCGGCGGGGCGTACACGCCGCTGACCTACGTCCTGCTCGTCGCCGGGGCGATCGCCTGCGGTCGCCTGTGGCGCGCCCTGCCCCGCCTGCGCACCCCGCGCCCGGCGGCGCCGGCGGCGGGCTGACAGGCCGCTTGACGGTAGGTCAGGGCCTTTTCCGCCGGCAACGAGCAGGTCCACAATGCCGCCCACCTGCAACAGGCCGGGGCCGCCGTGGCGCTGCTCGGCGAGGTGACCCCCGAGACGCTGCGGGAGGCGGTCGCCCCGCTGCTGGCCGACCCGGAGCGGCGTGACGAGGTGGGGCGACGGGCCCGTGCTCACGGCCGTCCCGAAGCGGCGGAGCTGCTGGCCGACGTGCTGCTGTCGGTCGTGGCCGAAGGCCGCTCGTAGCAGGGCTGGGGCGAGAGGTTGCCAGCGCCTTCCGCCGTGACCGTGTCGAGAAGCCGACGGCCTACGCCGGGGCGGGCATTCCGGTGTACCTGCTGATCGACCGGGCCAGCTGCGAGACGGTGGTACACACCGAGCCCGAGGGCGGGAAGTACCGCAGCATCCGATCCGATGCCTTCGGGGCGACCGTCGTGATCCCCGGACTGGGGATCACCTGGAGACCGAGATCCTCAAGCAGTGCGTCCGCTGACCCGCACCCGGCTCACGGCCACATCAGGCAGTAGAGCTGGTGTCCCGCGTCGTGGAGGCGGTTGGCGCAGTCCTGCCACTCGTGGAGCAAATGATCACCCCAGGCCGCTGACCTGGGGCGATCCGCTCATATGGCCTCTGAGCTGGGAAATCAGTGATCGCTGCCTTTCACTGGTCATGGTCGTTTTCCAGTCCCATGTGCATGCGATGTGCACGCAGTGCCCGCGCGCAGACAGGGTGGCGGGCGAGCCATGGACGGCCGTCGGATCTGTCGGATGTCGGTCGGCCTGGCAGGGTGTCAGTGGGGTGTGCCAGGGTCTGCACATGCTTGAGATCGTGGTGACGACCAACCAGGAGTGGCGTGTCCGCCCGTCCGATGGGGAACTGGCCGAGCTGGTCCACCGCATCGGTGCCCGCGACGACCGGTTCCTGGTGCTTGAGCGGATTCCCGACCTGCCCGACGTCTTCGCTCAGGTGCTGCATGAACCAGGGGCGGGTACACCCTGGAGTACCGCGACGGTGCGCCCGATCGCCACTTCGAAGCGACGGTTGCCCTGCCCGAAGAGGTGGTCAGGGTGTTGACCGCCTGGGCCCGGCAGCAGCCCGACTGGCAGAGCGGGTTGGCCTGGTCGCTGCTGGACCTGGGCCCCGTCGAGGAAGTACCCCCGCTCGACCTGGGTGACGCTGAGCGCGCGGAGCTGGAGGCCAGGGTCCGGGAGGAACTGGTCGGTGGCTACACCTCCCGCGCGGAGCTCGCCGAGCTGGCGGAGGAGTATCTGGTCACCGAGGGCCGCCGACCCGTCTCGAGCCAGCAGGCCCTGGCATTGGCCGACCGGCTGTGGCTCGAACGCGTCGAGGAGCAGTTCACCTGGGAGGGCGAGACCGATCCCGAACGCCTCACCCGCGCATTCCTCTTCCTGGAGGAGGCTGGCATCACGGCCCGCGAGAACTTCACCTGCTGTCGCAACTGCGGACAGGTTGAGATCGGTGGCGAAGTCGCCCCCGGCTCCCGCGGCTTCGTTTACTTCCACTCTCAGTGCACCGCCTCCGCCGCACGCGGCGAGGGGCTAATGCTCCTCCATGGCGGCTTCGACAACTCGGCGGAGACCACCCGTGTCGTCGGCGACGAGGTCGTGGCGGCCATCGAGGCAACCGGGCTCCAAGCGACCTGGGACCGGGACCCGAGCCGCGCGATAACGGTGACCCCGTTGGATTGGCGCCGTCGCCTGGGGCGCTGAGGACGCGGCAGTGCGGTTGCCTCGACGCGTGCGCCCTCACTGGCCGAGAGAAGTCTGTCGGTTGCTAGGACCCGCAGGTTGTCAGACCCGCCCGGCACGATACGACCATGCTTATAGCGACTACCGGGCGCGGCCATGTGGTGAAGCGACCCTCGAAGCCCGCCATCGGGACGATGCTGGCCAATCTGCAGCGGGCCAACCCGCACCTGATCCTTGAGCGTGTGGGCGACGATCAGCCTGATGGTGACTGGTACATCCAGGTCCGGATCTGTGACAACAACACCTATCTGCTCGAGTACCGGGACGGTGTCGCGGCGGAGCACTACCAGACGCGGACGATTTCCCAGGAGAAGCTCCTCGGAGCACTGCTCGGCTGGGCTGCGGCGAAGCCGGGCTGGCAGGACGGATTCATGTGGAACAACATCGGCGAGCAGTTCGAGGTGCAGACGAGGGAGCACCATGGGTGACCCGATGGCACTGAAGGCCGGCGACTTGGTCAGGATTACGGGCGGCCCGTTCGCCGGTGATACCGGGCCGGTGCACTCCGTTGATCATGACCGGGGGCGGGTGCGAGTACTGGTCCTGATCTTCGGCGACACCGCTACGGTCGACCTCCCCTGGTTGGACGTCGACCTGTTTCAGGCCGGATAGCACGCCCCGGGCCGGGCCCCCGGATGCCCCCTGCCGGACGGCGGAGCCGGAGAACGAGTCCGTTGTCGCGAGCAAGGGGTCGATGGCCCTCCATCAGCGGCGGTGTCGGCGGTACCTGAGATGCTGGCGACATGATCCCGTGGAACCTGCTCGACCTGGACCGTGCGTTGCGAGCGAGCTGGGCGGCGGACACCTGCTCGTCCGACGATCAGCTCGAGTGGACGCCGGGCAATCCGGCCGGGGGCGGCACTGCGACATCACTGCCTTGATCGTCAACGATGTCTTCGGCGGCGACCTCGTGCGCGGGGAGGTGCACGTCGGTGGTGACCAGCGCGGCTTCCACTGGTGGAACAGGCTGTCCAGCGGCGTGGAACTGGATTTGACGCGCGAGCACTTCCAGCGGGGTGAACACGTTACTGCGGCCTGCGTCGTGGATCGCCCGCCAGGGCCGCTGCGCCGTTGGGAGGAGTACCTCCTGCTGCGCGAGCGGGTGATGGAGCACCTTGGGCGCCTTCCCGCGCCGGCCGCCTGACCAGGGAGGCCTCTGGGAAACGAGAATCGAGCAGGGGATCAAGTCGCGGGCGACCATCACCACCCGCCATATCAGGCGGTACAGCTGGTGCCCCGCGTCGTGCAGCCGGTTGGCGAAGTCGTGCTACCCGTGGAGCAATTCGCGCGGGGACCCCGCTGACCTGCGACGATGCGGTGAAAGTGCCGCTGATCAGCGAACTAGTCGAACATTTCATCTAGTTGTTCTGCGGCTTCGAGAGCTTGGTCCCAGCCAAGGCGGACGAAGCATTCGAGTAGTGTGCGCAGCGCTGTGGTGCACCTCGCGTCGCTGCTTACAAGGTCACGGTGGTCCACGGCGATGCGTCGAATGAATGCCACGGCTGCGTCGACAGCCATCGGTTCTCGCCAGTAGGCAGGGGAATTCGAGACAGCGCGGGCAGCGATCTCAAGGGCTCGTGTAGGGCCGCTATCAGCGATGTGGTTGATCGTTTGGACGACATAATGCGTTACTTATGGTAGGTCCAGGTCTGCCAATTGGTCAAGCAAGGGGAATGTGCGAGATGCGAAATCCCGAGTGTCGCCGCGCTGTTTGTTCGACTGAATTCCAGGCTTCTCGTCGAAGGCACCGCTGGCAAAGTAAAGGTTCTGGGAAATGGCGACCGCGACTGCCGCCGCATTGGCACGCCGGTCGTTGCCTTCGTGATGCTCACCAAGGTCTCTGCGGATTGCTCCCACGATGCGGTCAGTGAAGGCGAAAGCCCGGTCCTGGAACGGCGTTCCGGGGTGAAGGGGGTTGAGCACGTCGCGCAACCAGAAGACGACTGCCTGGACGCGCTCGGGGTGCTCTGCAGGGGCGGCTGCCCACTCCTCCAGGACACTGGTGGCGTATGGCGATTCGCGCACGAGGGCTAGGTATGAGAGGAAGTTGACGACAATGCTTCCCTCCTCGGACGGCCCGAGTTTCCGGTCTCCATCTGGGGAACTGGTCAGAACCGCCCAGCGTGCGTCGGTCTGCAGTGAACAAAGGATCCGATCAACGCGTTCCGCCTCGGATGAGACCACCCTATCGAGGTGCAGCAGAAGGCGCGCAGCGATGTGCGGATCGGACTCTTCCGGCAGGCGCTCAGCAATGGCGTCGACAAGATCTTCCCCCTCAGCCAGTAGCGCGGGCAAGGCCGCCGTAGCGAGGTAACGATAGACCGGGTCAGGACTGCCCAGGAGCGCAGCGAGCGGTGGGCCCACATGGGGATGTGCGTCTTGCCAGTCAGCGCGCTCGGCGAGGTGCACCAGGCCTTCGATGGCGAGTGTTTCTGGTGTTACGCCCCAACTGGGTGTGATGGCGTCTCCCCAGTGATGGGCGGATGCATGCGCGCTCGTCGGAGACGGACAGCAGTCTTTGAGGACAGCCAGCACGTGCTTGCCGTGGGTGCCACCCGGCAGGATTTCCGCGGCTGTCGCCAACCGTTCAGCGACCTCGACATTCAGGTCGCGGATCTGCCTCTCTGTCAGACCTACGTCCTCGGACGCTGAAGTGAGTTGGTCCCACAGGGAGGCCAAACGACCAAGGCTCTCCGTGCGCATGACTGAGTCTGCGGCGGCGTCTCCTCGGCTGTTTTGCACCGCTTCCCTGATCGCGTTGACGATGCTGGCCTCGGCGACTTCTGACGCTCCTGGCCAACCGATGCTGGCCAGTGAGGGGTCCTTGAGGGCCAAATCCGGGAGTGGCGTGCTGTATTCCACGCCGTGACCTGCCATCAGTGCCAGTGCCGGGGGACTAAGTCTGCCAAGGTCAAGGGAGGACAGGATCGTGCAGGCTCGGCGTTCCAGGGCCTCCTGGCGCTCCGGGTCCTGTGTGTTGGTCGCCATCGTCATGACCAACACCGTGTCCTCGACCTGCTGGTGCTGGGCGATAGTCAGGGCTGGCGCCATGCGCGCGGCCAAGTGAGTTGCGGCATCAGAGGTAGTGAAGTGTGCATAGAGGGGCGGACAACACAGGACCGGTTGCAGAGCCTCGTCCAGAACGTTCGGTTCGGACGCGGCGGCACGCGTCAGCAGACGGAGCCAGACACGGTCATTGACGAGTTCGGCGATCAGCCGGTCAATGATATGCCGCAATCGGGCTGAGGATTCGTCGGATTCGCTCTGAGTGGCAAGTTCCTTCAGGCCGTCAAAGAATTCATCGACCATCGTGCCGAGGACTCCATGGCCGCCGGAGGATTCCAGCAGATCGGCATACCGGAGTTTCGGGTCCTGAGGGTAGTGCGCATCGCTGCCCCAACGGAACAACCTAGGCAGTAGCGCGATTTGAAGGAGGAGATCGGTAGCGGCTTCGGGTGATGCCTGCATCATGGCGGCGAAGTGTTCACCCACCATGTACCGTACGCTCTCCAGATCCTGGCTTCGTGTGCTAGAGAGACCAAATAGCGCGCTCTGGAGTAGAAGAGTCGGGGCGTCGTTGGCCTCCTCGTACTCCCATACAGTCTTACTAAGAGCAACAGCGAGCTGCGGCTCTCGCTGGGCGATCTCAGCAAGCTTATTGATGAGTGGCCATACGTGTCCGATACCCCACGCCTCGAGCAACGTCGGCAAGGACAGAGCCTCTACGGTGGCGGAGACGGCTTGCGGGTCGACTGCTGCCGCAATCGCTGTAAGGCGTGCCACCGTCTCGCCTACCTGGCGTCGCCCTGGGTCCTGCGGATCGCGCAGCGCAACAGTCAGGCAGTCAGCGGCGATCTCGCACATGCTGGTGGGGACTGTCGTGCTCGATAGGGCTGTTGTGGCCGTCTTGTAGGCGATCTGCGCAGCCAGGTTCGCAAGATCAACGTCATCTTCGGTGACCGAGGCGGCAGCGAGACGGCGGCCTGCATCATCGACGCAGGCGCGGATACCTGTGGAGCGCTGCCGCGCTGCTGCGGATGCGAGAAGGAAGGCGACGTAGCGTCCTTCGCTTTTGCCCCAGATGCCATGTGGTCCGTCCGTCTCGCCGATCGCCGCCGCGACGAGATCATCCAGTTCGGCTGGCTCGGTGAGCTCACGAACTGCAGTGTGGACTGCAGTGTTGGCCGCCAAGGGGTGACCGGCCGACAAGGAGGCCAGCTCCAGTGTCATGTTCCAGAACCGGCGCCTCGAGGGGTCCTCGTCCCATTCGAGGGCACACCGGTACTCAAGACTCGGCCTGACGGCTAGGACAAGGTTGGGTGACGTGCAGAGAGTTTTGGTCAGGCTCCCCGCCTCGTGCACATCACCGAGAGCCAGCCTCGCGATTGCGTAGTCGCGCAGAACCGGGTGCGCGAACCCCACGGGCGGTAGGTCGTCGTTGGGACGTCCGCTCTGGAATAGCACGCCCTCGTGGAGGAGATCCGTCAGCGCCGCTTGGGTAATTTCCGGAAGGGTGAGCGCACCCACTGCCTGCCGGCCGGATGCGAGCATTCGGTCGGCTAGGGCTTTCAACGCCCGCCAACGGTCAAACGAACCTGGCATGGGCCCCACACGCTTGTCCCAGTAGTGCTTCAGCAGCCCGGCTCGGCTGCGGATGCTGGTCAATCCCGTGTCGCCCTCGGCAAGCAACTGTCCTGCAAGATCGAGATTGAACGGGTTGGTGAGCAGCGCCCGCAGCCGATCGTCGGAGCTGTCAAGGAGACTGGCCAGCGTCGGGCTTGCAGCAGCCACCTGTGCCATCCCGGCTTGATCGAAGTTCGCGATCGCCAAGTGCTGGACGCCTTCAAGCCCAGCCGCAGCACGGAGCGGGGACACAGGACTTCCAGGGAACATCCGCTTCCATCGAGGGCCGTGTGCGAGATCGAACGACCGAATAGTGGCCACGATCTGCCAGCGGCTTCCAGTCAGATCGTCAGCAAGTTGCGGGAGCCAAGTCGGGAAGTTGCCATCGCTGAACCGGGGCTGGTCAAGCCCGTCGAGCAGCAGCAGGGCTGGGCGGTCGCCGGCCCAGCCGCGAAGGATCTCCGACAGGTCGTGGTCGAGCATCAGCTCAGCCCTTGTCTGGCTCTTGTCTGCTTTGAGTGCGTCCGAATCGAGCACGACCAGATCATGGGAGGTCGATGCTGCCTCGGCCAGTGCTTGCAGCGTCACACTCTTGCCTGCCCCCGGCTCACCGGTCACCGCAGTGTGGCGTTCGGCTGCGAGTAGAAGCTCTGGTGCTCCGCGATCTACATAAACAGGTCCCTCGGGCGCGCTGATCGCCAGGCGATGGCGACCCAGCGCGCTCAATGTCACTTGAGTGCGGTCACGTAGGCGTTCGATATCGCCGCGCAAGCGCACTACGGGGCGCAGCACGATCCTGTGTGGTGCTGCCTCGAGTCGCCGCACCAAGGAATCGCGGTCCAGATACGAGCGTTCCTCCGCAAGTCGTTGACTTTCAACGAGGAGGGCCTTCCATACGTTGCCAGCCCGGACCCGGTCTCCTACCAGGTCAGTGAGAATGACGAGCGCTGTCTCAAGGTCTGGCCCGCCGTCGACCAGGTGCATCGTACGTACGCACGCAAGTTTGAGCAGCCCACGTAGATCGGCCTCGGTCATCGCCCTGCCGAAGGCGGTGAGCCATAGCTGGGTCAAGTGGTCCTTGAGGACGGCGAATGCCTTCACCTCGGGCGCATTGACCTGTGCATCAGCGAGCGGCACCTGTACAGGGAGCTCCCGAAGGCGGGCGACCAGCGGGGACAGCGCCGAGGTGATCGTGGAGGGGGCGCGTTCGTCGGTCGCGATGATCACCAAGTCGCGGCCAGAGGTTGCTTGTCTGAGGACGTGAGTATGTGGCCAGTCGGGAACCCCGAGACGGGCAGTTTGTACGAGTTGGCTCAGCGCCTTGCCAAGAGGGCTGACCGGCGTAGTGCCCCGGTTCAGGCCCTTCTTGGCCTGAACGGTGACCCAGCCTGCGTCTGTGACGATGGCCAGGTCGTCGACTGGCCGGTTGGTCTGGCCTCCCACTGCCTGTACGTGGCCACCTAACGCCCAGGACGGCAAGGGAGTTTCGGTCAGCATGTGTGCCGCAGCCCAAGCTAGGAAGCGGCCCTCATGGCCAACTCCACCGGCTGTTCCAGCCCCGCCAGCTGAACCTCGGTTCGTGGCCATGCAGCGCCGACCTTTCTGAACGATCAATGCCTCGCCGCGTACCGTTTTGATGAGCTGAAACGGAGCTTTGACGATCGCAGCCTACGGCGTGGCAGTCTGTTCGCGGTGCGTTCCTGGTCTTCCGGCGCTGCCCGTTTGCGCTCTACGATGCGGCGCGCGGTGTTGACACGAAACCCTGGAGTCCGGCCATGGGTTGCCAAGCTCCTACGCGGTGGGCCTCCGAAACGCTCTCCACGCGTGGCAAAGGGAGGTCCTTTCCGCGCCCGTTGCCGCCAGGACCACCGTCACCATGACGTCTGTCGGGTCCAGTCGCTGCGCTCGCCGAGCTGATAGTTGTCCAGGGTGCGGTGGGTCACGGCGGCGGCCTCGTCCTGAGAGCGGGGGGTGATGTGGTCGAGGCGCGGCAAGGTGTCAGAGACCAGGAGGCGCCCGTGTTCCATGGAGCGCTGCCAGACGTCGCGCACCTCATCGCTGTCCGGCCAGATGGAGAACAGGGCCTCGGCGATGATCGGTCCGGTGTCAACGCCGGTGTCGATGGTGTGGATGGTGACACCGTGGAGGTGCTCTCGGTTGCGGAGGGCCCAGTTGACGGGGCGGACGCCTCGGTACTGCGGCAGCCGGCCGGGGTGGAGGTTGATGATGCGCTCGGCGCGGCCGATCAGGTCGGAGCCGATGATCCGGTCGTAGAGCACGCTGAAGACGAGGTCGAAGCGACCGTCGAGCTCGCGCCAGTCGCCTGAGCGCAGGACACGTGTCGCCGGCCAGCGCTTGGTCACGTAGCCGGACAGGGGGATGTCCCAGTCGGGTTCGTGAGCGACAGGGACCACGGTGTCCAGGAGCATGCCGGGCAGTGCCGCGATGGTCTCGCAGGCGTGGGCGGCGAGGCTGCCCTTCCCGAGTACGGCTGCACGTTTCACGTTCGGGTCTCCTGGTCTCAAGTGCTTTCAGCGGATGGTTGGTTCACGCCGTGCGGCGGGTGAAAAGCCTGCTATCGTCCCGTAACCTCCCGATTATTCGTCGGCCAGGTCTCGGCTCTGGCACCGTCAGACAGGAAGTCCCGCCATGGCCAGCGACCTTGTCAGTGCCCTGCCGTTCAGCCCGGAGCGGGCGTTGCGCCTGATCGTCTCGGGAGGCGGGACCGGTGGGCACACCTATCCCGCGCTGACCGCGGTGCGGGCCCTGGCCGCCCGGCTGGCCGGACACGGCCGGACGCTGGAGGTGCTGTGGGTGGGCACTGCTGGGAGCCTGGAGGAGCGCGTCGCCACGAGTGAGGGCATCGCCTTCGCTCCGGTGGCTACAGGCAAGATCCGCCGTTCCAGCAATCCGTTGAAGATGCTGTCGGTGGCCAACGCGAAGGACATGGGCCGGGTGCCGCTGGGTGCTGCCCAGGCGCGGTCGATCGTCTCCGACTTCCACCCCGACGTGGTGCTGGGGACAGGTGGTTACGTCGCTGTCCCGATCGGGCTGGCGGCGAAGGTGTGTCGGGTACCCCTGGTGATCCACGAACAGACCGTGCGGCTGGGGCTGGCGAACAAGGCGTTGGCCCGTGCTGCGGCGCGGGTGGCGGTCTCCTCGGAGGCTTCGCTGCCGTTGCTGCCCGACTCGGCTCGGCGTACTGCTGTGGTGACCGGCAACCCGGTGCGCCCGCAGGTGCTCGCTGGAAGCGCGGACAAAGCGGTCACGGCGCTGGGCCTGTACGGGTTCGACCGCAGGCTGCCGACCGTCTACGTCACCGGCGGTGCCCAGGGGGCCCGTCAGATCAACCAGGCCGTGGCTGCCGTCCTGCCGTGGCTGCTGGAGCGGGCCAACGTGGTCCACCAGTGCGGGCCGACCGCCGTCGAGGACCTGGCAGCCCGCGCCGCAGCTCTCCCTGCTCAGCTGGTGGGCCGCTACTTCCTGACCGGATTCGTCGGATCTGAGCTGCCCGATGTGCTCGCCCTGGCCGATGTGGTGGTCTCGCGCAGCGGCGCGGGCACCATCGCTGAGATCACCGCTCTGGGCAAGGCCTCGGTGCTGGTACCGCTGGCCACCTCGGCCGGCAACGAGCAAGCCCACAACGCTGCTCATCTGCAGCAGGCCGGGGCCGCTGTGGCGCTCCTCGGCGAGGTGACCCCCGAGACGCTGCGAGAGGCGGTCGCGCCGTTGCTTGCCGACCCGGAGCGGCGTGACGAGGTAGCGCGGCAGGCACGTGCTCACGGCCGTCCCGAAGCGGCGGAGCTGCTGGTCGACGTGCTGCTGTCGGTTGTGGCCGAGCGCCATTCGTAGCAGGCACGGGAGGGTCGCTCGCCAGCTCGGCTGGCAGACAGTGCCTGGCCGAGCACAGTGACGACGTGGACAACGTCCGTGCTGGTCATGGCCGGATGGAAGGGCAAGCTCAGGATTTCCCTGGCAGCCTGCTCGGTGGTGGGAAGGTCCCGGTGCCAGCGGGCGAAAGCTGGCTGTAGGTGGTTGGGCGGGTAGTGCACGCCGACGGCGACGCCCTCGGCGTGCATCAGCTGGAAGACGGCGTCGCGCCTCGGCACGCGGACCACGCAGTTGAACGGGAGCGCGCTGTCGATCCCGACGTCGACCAGGGTCGCGTCGCCGAGGTTGAGCAGCGCGGCCTGGTAGGCCCGCCACAGGGACCTGCGGCGGTGCTCCGTTGCTGCGAAGTGACGTAGTTGGACCCGGCCGATCGCGGCGTTGATGCCCGACAGCGGGGCACGCAGGCCGGTGCTCTCGACCCTGTAGGTGGTGGTGCGCACTCGTTCGCTCTGCGGCTGGACGATGCCCAGCAGCCGCAGGTTCCTGGCAGCGTCGCCCTCCTGCTCGGTGCGTGGCACGATCGCTCCGCCTTGGCCGCAGGTCAGTTGCTTGATCGGGCCGAAGGAGAAGCATGTGGTCGCCTGAGGGCGGGCTCCGACGCGCTGCGGGCCGCACCAGGAGCCGAACGCCTGGGCGGCGTCCTCCACGATCGCGATGCCGGAGGCTGCCAGGGTGTCGTGGATGCCGCTGAGGTCCACGGCACGTCCGCCGTACAGGACGGGCATCACGGCGCGGGTTGCCGGGGTGAGTGCCTCCATGACGGTGCGTTCGGTGACGCACAGGGTGTCCGGGTCGATCTCGGCGAAGCGCGGGACGGCGCCGCACATCAGGATGGCCTGCACGCTCGCGCAGAAGGTCATCGAGGGGACGATCACCTCGTCGCCTGCGCGGATGCCTGCGGCGAGCAGGGCGATGTGGAGCGCGTCGGTGCCCGAGGTGACGGCGACGACCTGGGGGACGCCCAGGTACTGCGCCAGCTCCTGCTCGAACGCTTCGGTCTCGCGGCTGTGCCCGTACTGGCCCTCGACCAGTACCGCGGCCACCGCATCGGCCTCGGGCCCGTGAATGAAGGGCTTGGCATTGACGCTCGACTGCATGGTCCTGCTGATCATGTGTATCAACCCTCCAGGACGGCGGTGGCGGCCAGTTCGAGCTGGGTGGCGGCCTTGCGCAGCAACGGCGCCCAGCGGTCGGGGTTGGTGCGGTACCACTCGACGGTCTGTGCCAGCCCCTCCTCCAGGTCGTGCTGGGGTCGGTAGCCGAGCGTCTGCATGGCCTTGGAGCAGTCCATCGAGTAGCGCAGGTCGTTGGCGGGCCGGTCGGGGATGTAGGTGACCGCCTCCCAGGTGGCTCCGCAGGCTTCCAGGAGCATCGAGGTCAGTTCACGGCTGGTCAGGTCGGTTCCGCCACCGAGGTTGTAGACCTCGCCGGGGGTGCCGTAGCGCAGCGCCAGTTCGACGCCGGCGCAGTGGTCGGCGACGTGCAGCCAGTTGCGCACGTGCTGGCCCTGGCCGTGCAGGGTGACCGGCTCGCCCTTTAGTAACCGGGTCACGAACAGCGGGATGATCTTCTCGGGGTGCTGGTGGGGGCCGTAGTTGTTGCTTGAGCGGGTCACGCACACCGGTACGCCGCTGGTCTGCCAGTACGAGAGGGCGATCAGGTCGGAGGCGGCCTTGGATGCCGCGTAGGGGACGGACGGGCGCAGCGGGGCGTCCTCGGTGGCCGAGCCGGTCAGCAGCGGGCCGTAGACCTCGTCGGTGGAGACGTGGACGAAGCGGTCGACGCTGTGGCGCTGGGCTGCGTCCAGCAGGGTCTGGGTGCCTATCACATTGGTGGCCAGGAAGGCACCTGCCGCGTAGAAGCTGCGGTCGACGTGGGACTCGGCGGCGAAGTGCACCACCGCGTCGTGCCGCTGGACCAACTGGTCGACCAGCGGGCGGTCGAGGATGTTGCCTTCGACGAAGGTCAGCTTGGGGGAGAGGAACGCCTCGCCCAGGTTTTGGATGTGCCCGGCGTAGGTGAGGGCGTCCAGGACGGTGACCTGGCCGATGTCGTCGGCGGGCAGGAGACGCTTGACGAAGTGCGAGCCGATGAACCCGGCTCCACCGGTGACGAGTACGTCCATGTTGTGAGCCAATCTGACAGGGCCGGAGATCGTCCGGCCGACTGTGGCGCAGCGATAGAGGTGCCGGAGGATGGCCAGCAGTTCGTCCAGCGGGAGGTTGGCCCTGGTCTACTGGGTCAGGTCGTGGCGTTGATCCGGTAGGGGTTGGGGCGCGCGGCGCGGATCAGGGAATCGAGCAGTTGGCGGCGTCGGGCGGCTCGCGGTTGGTCGGGCAACGGCAGCGCGCCCCAGACCCGCTTCCCCTTCGCCATTGGGGTTGTGCCCCAACGGCCTGAGGTCAGCGCGTCGACCAGGAACAGGCCGCGACCGCCTTCCGCCTGCTCACTTGCACGGCGCGCTGCGGGCTGGTCCCGGTTGACGTCCAGGACCTCGACCATCACGGTCTGCTCGTTGACTCCGACGTACAGGCCCACTGTCACCAGCGGTCCGGGATCGTGCAGCACTGCGTTGGTGACCAGTTCCGAGACCAGCAGCCTGACGCTGTCCTCGCAGTCCGAATCCAGGTAGATGCCCCACAGTCGCAGCGAGGCAATCGCTCGGTCCCGGGCGATGCCCACCGCGGCCGGGGTCGACGGCAGGAACCACCGGGTCCCGTGCGTTGCCGGGCCGCTCATGAAGACAGCTCGCTGTCGTCCCCGGACGCCTCGGCTCCGGTTCCGGCCACTGCTTCCGGAGACTCCTCCCAAGGCGACCAGCCGACAGCAGCCAGCCGCTGCCGCGCCTGGCGGACCTGGTCGTCGGGCTCGCGTTGCGGCAACGGATCGAGGGAGATGATCGGTGGGTACATGCGCGCTCCTGGCGGACGTCTTTCCTCGGCTTGGGTGCGATGCTGGACGGGACAGGTCGCTGTCTTCGCCGCTGTCGCACCGCACGCCTGGGGCTGTCGCCCGGCCAGGGGGTGTCCCTCGGAGGGCTGACTCCCATTGAACGGGGGTACACAGAGCGGGAGAACGGAGGAGACTGCGAAGAACCTTGAAAGCGTTGAAAGTTCGGGGGTTGTCATGGCAGCACGAACCCGCACGCCCAACACGGGACTGGCCCGCCTCATGTCCGAAGCAGGCTGGGGCAATGGACAGTTGGCCCGCGCTGTCAACCGCGCCGGACTGGAATCAGGGCTCGACCTCAACTACGACGAGTCGGCCGTCTCGCACTGGCTGACCGGCACGATGCCGCGCCGACCGGCCCGACCGGTCATCGTGGAAGCCCTCTCCCGCAAGCTCGGCCGACCGGTCACCCCCTACGAGGCCGGATTCGGCAGCCGCGCCGATGCCTTGCCCGAGGCCGATGCCGTGGCCGGGGTGATGGACCTCGGCCAGGCCGACATGGACCCCTCCCGCCGCAGCGTGCTAGCGGCCGGGATGTACTCGGCAGCGCTCATGGTCCCCGACTACAGCGAGCTCTCCGGCCGCCTGGAGGCGTCGCGGACCGGGCGCACCACCCACATCGGGGCCGGCGAGGTCACCACCGTACGCACCATGACCGACCGCATCGCTGACATCCTCGATGAGCTCGGCGGTGCCCATGCCCGCCCGATGGCTGCTGCCTTCCTGGTCAACACCGTTGGCCCCTACTTAAAGGCCTCCGCTACCGAGCAGGTCAAGGCCGACATGCTCGCCGCCGCCTCCGACCTGGTCTACCTCACCGGCTGGATGGCCATGTACGAGAAGGCCCACGGCTTGGGCCAGCAGTACTACGTCCAAGCCCTCAAACTCGCAGCCGCCGCGAGGGACCACGTCACCTACTGCCGCACCCTGCGCGGGATGGCCCTGCAGGCGTCCAACCTCGGCTACGGCAGCAAGGCCCTCCAACTCGCAGACTCCGCCGCCGAAGCAGCCCCCGCCGCCGGACCCCGCCTCCAAGCGTTCCTAGCCGGACAGCAGGCCCACGGTGCCGCCATGGTCAAGGACCGCCACCAGGCGTTCAGCCGGCTCCACGAGACGGAGACCGCCCTGTCCAAGGCCGACTCACGGCGCGACGCGGTCGGTGGCTACGACGAGTCCGCCTACCAGTTTCACACCGCCCACGTGCTGTATGAACTCGGCGACCTCCCCGGCTCCATCAAGGCCCTCCAGCAGTCCAACCGGGTCCGCCCCGCCCAGGAGCGCCAAGGCCGCGTCCACGCCAACGGTCTCCTCGCCCAACGCCAGTTCGAACTCGGCCACGTCGAGGCCGCCTGCGCCACCTGGCAGACCTTCCTCGACGACTACGCCTTCGTCTCCTCGATCCGCGGCGACGACCACTTCCAGACGATGCGCACCACCCTTCGGCCGTACCGGCAGAACCGCGCCGTCCGCGACCTCAACGAGCGTGCTCGCACCGTAGCCCAACAAAAGGCGTAGCCACCGCATCTGCGCTGGTGGGGTGGAGGACAACCTCCACCCCACCAGGTCGCCCGTTAGCTGAAGTAGATCCCGGCGAACTCGCCCGTGTAGCCCAGGGCCTTCAGGGCTTCGTCCGTGTCGGGCCAGGTGCGGTCGGGGTAGGCGAAGTTGGCGTCGAAGAACTCGGCGTCGAGTTCGGGTTCTTCCCATTCGTGGCCGCAGCGGCAGCGTACGAAGACGCGGCGGAGGGTCTCCAGGAGGAGCCAGTCGCCTCGCGAAGGTCTGCCGAGGGCTCCGCTGACGATCATCGCCCGGCAGAGAACCCGCAGGTCAGGGCCACATCAGGCAGTACAGCTGGTGCCCCGCGTCGTGCAGTCGGTTGGCGAAGTCCTGCCACTCGTGGAGCATCTGGTAGATCACGAAGGCGTCGCGGGGGCCGCGGCGGTCGGGGACGGTGGACCAGATGAAGGCTGCCGTGCCCAGCTCGGCCTCGTCGGCCTTGCGGAGGGGTTCGACGACGGTGTGGGGGAGCTGCACCACGGCGTAGTCGGGGTGCAGCACGACCAGTTCCAGCGGGGGGACGGCGGAGAGCGGGATGCCCTGGATACCGGTGAGCACCATCGCGCTCATCGTCTCCGGCTTGATCTTGGTGGAGAGCCCGCCGCTGATCGGCTCGTCCCCGGCGCCCTCGCGGCCGTCCTGGCCGAACAGCTCGCCGAGCCGGCCGAGCGTGCCCAGCTCGCCCGCGTCCAGGCCCAGGCCGTCACGGCCGAGCGCGGTGGGTACCCGGGCGGCGGTGGCGCGGTCGGGAGCACCGAAGTACTTGTAGGTCACCCCCACGCCGCTACCACCTCTGCTTCCCCCACGTCGCCGCGGAGCCCTTGCCGCACCCGCGCCCGTACCCTCGGAGCCTTCGCGTGCTTCGGACACCGCGACCATCCTTACTGGCAGTCATCGTTTTGCCAACAGGCAAAAGGTGCGCGGCCGTTTGATTCCACGCGAAATGCCGTCCTCCGAGTCCCGTCGGGGGGCGGCTGAGCACTGCGGCCCGATCATCGTCCCAGATGATCGGACGGGACATGCCGTAGGACAGGCTGCGGTTTGGTGAAGATGGCATGTGAAGACAGGGGTTTGAGACCATGTGCTCTGTCGGCTCTCCCTGCGGGGGTGTCGGCGCCGCCACAGCGAGTTGACGTGGACACAACGTAGTTGACGCAACGCCTGTTGTCACTGGTTCTCTCGTTCGCCGAGCCGCCCGTAGAGTCGTCCGCAGCGCTTTCCCGTTACGTAGTTGCAGGTCAGGAGCACAGTGTCGTATCCCTATGAAGCCCCCGAGTCCGAGTCCCTGTTCGAGCGCGCCTCCGTGGTGACCCCGGGTGGCGTCAACTCGCCGGTCCGGGCCTTCCGCGCGGTCGGCGGCACGCCCCGCTTCATGGTGTCCGGCCGCGGCCCCTACCTCACCGACGCGGACGGACGCGAGTACGTCGACCTGGTCTGCTCCTGGGGCCCGATGATCCTCGGCCACGCCCACCCGGACGTGATCGACGCGGTGCAGCAGGCGGTGCTCCGCGGCACCTCCTTCGGCACGCCCGGCCAGGGCGAGGTGGAGCTCGCCGAGGAGATTGTGAGCAGGGTCACCCCGGTCGAGCAGGTCCGGCTGGTGTCCTCCGGCACCGAGGCGACCATGTCGGCGATCCGGCTGGCCCGCGGCTTCACCGGGCGCAGCAAGGTGCTGAAGTTCGCGGGCTGCTACCACGGGCATGTGGACGCCCTGCTCGCCGCCGCCGGCTCCGGCCTGGCCACCTTCGCGCTCCCCGACACCCCGGGCGTCACCGGCGCCACCGCCGCCGACACCATCGTCCTCCCCTACAACGACCTGGACGCGGTCCGGGCCGCCTTCGCCGCCCACCCCGGCGAGATCGCCTGCGTGATCACCGAGGCCTCGCCCGGCAACATGGGCGTGGTCCCGCCGCTGCCCGGCTTCAACGCCGGCCTGGCCCAGACCTGCCGGGACAACGGCGCGCTGTTCATCTCCGACGAGGTGATGACCGGCTTCCGGGTCTCCAGGGCGGGCTGGTACGGCCGCGAGTCGGCGGCCGAGGGCTGGGCCCCCGGCTTCGCCCCCGACCTGCTCACCTTCGGCAAGGTCATGGGCGGCGGCTTTCCGGCCGCGGCCTTCGGCGGACGCGCGGACGTGATGGCCCACCTCGCCCCCGCGGGACCGGTCTACCAGGCCGGGACGCTGTCCGGTAACCCGGTCGCCACCGCGGCCGGACTGGCCCAGCTCCGCGGCTGCACCGACGCGGTGTACGCGGCCGTGGACCGGGTCGCCGCCGAGGTCTCCGGGCTGGTCGGCGCGGCGCTGTCGAAGGAGGGTGTGGCGCACCGGGTGCAGACCGCCGGAAACATGTTCTCGGTGTTCTTCACCGCCGACGAGGTGACGAACTACGACGAGGCACGCCGTCAGGAGTCGTTCCGCTTCACCGCGTTCTTCCACTCGATGCTGGCGAACGGGGTCTACCTGCCGCCGTCCGCGTTCGAGTCCTGGTTCGTGTCGGCCTCGCACGACGCGCGGGCGATCGAGCGGATCGCCGACGCGCTCCCGGCCGCGGCCCGCGCCGCGGCGGAGGCGGTGGCCGCGTAGCGGTCGTGCCGTGGCCGTGGCCGTGTAGCCGCCGTAGCCGCGTAGACCCGTGGCCGCGGGCACGCGGTCGAGTTGAGGTGTCGCCCGGTCCGGGGAAACCGGGCTGGGCGATACTGGCAGCACGCCCGTCCGATCGGCCGGACCAGGCCATGCGCGTGTGTACGAAGAGGAGCAGCACAGGTGAGCAGTCCCGAGACCACCGTCGTCCACCTCATGCGGCACGGCGAGGTGCACAACCCGGAGGGCGTGCTCTATGGGCGGCTGCCCGGCTACCACCTCTCCGACCTGGGCCGGAAGATGGCCGACCGGGTCGCCGACCACCTCAGCGGACGTGACATCACCCACGTCGTGGCGTCCCCGCTGGAGCGCGCACAGGAGACCGCCGCGCCGATCTCGGCCGTGCACGGCCTGGAGACCGCGGTCGACGAACGGCTGATCGAGGCCGGCAACATCTTCGAGGGCAAGACCTTCGGCGTCGGCGACGGCTCGCTGCGCAACCCCCAGTACTGGAAGTACCTGACCAACCCGTTCCGCCCGTCCTGGGGCGAGCCGTACATCGAGCAGGTGGTCCGGATGATGGGCGCGCTCGGCGCGGCCAGGGACGCGGCGCGCGGGCACGAGGCGGTGTGCGTGAGCCACCAGCTGCCGGTGTGGATCACCCGCAGCTTCGTCGAGCACCGGCGGCTGGCGCACGACCCGCGCAAGCGGCAGTGCTCGCTGGCCAGCCTGACCAGCTTCACCTACCACGGGGACAAGATCGTCTCGATCGGCTACAGCGAGCCGGCCCGGGACCTGCTGCCGGCCCACCTCACCGGCAAGGCGCGCAAGGGCGACGCCCCGGTCGCCAAGAGCTTCGGCGCCTGACTGACCGTTCGTCGGCCGGTTCGGCCGGTTCGGCCGTTCGGCCCTTCTGCTTTTCGCGCAGTCGCCCCGGCGGCTGCGCGAGGTTCGGTGTCGCGGCAGGTCAGGGTGCCTGCCGCGACCCGAGCACGGGGTCGGTGAACCCGCTCAAAACACCCATGCGAAACTCTTCACATGCGTCTCCGCCAGAGCTACAGCCGGTCCACCAGCCGGTCCGCCCACCGGTCCGCCCGCACCCCGGGCGCCCTGGTCACCGCGTTCGCCGCGGCTGCGGCCCTCGCCCTGACCGGCTGCTCTGCCTCCGGTGTGCACACCGGCAGCTCCAACGACAACGCCAACTACGTCGCGGGCACCGGCCTGACCACCACCGTCCCGGTCAAGGACCGCAAGGCGCCGGTGGACCTCTCCGGCACGGACCTGGACGGCAAGGCGCTCAGCCTCTCCAGCTTCAAGGGCAAGGTCGTCGTCCTCAACGTCTGGGGATCGTGGTGCCCGCCCTGCCGGGCCGAGGCAGCCGGCTTCGAGTCCGTCTTCCAGGCGACCCAGGCCAAGGGCGTGCAGTTCGTCGGCCTGGACACCCGCGACCCGCAGATCACCCAGGCGCGGCTGTTCGTCAAGGGCAAGAAGCTGACCTACCCCAGCTTCTACGACGCCTCCGGTGAGCTGCTGCTCAAGTTCCCGGCCGGCACCCTGGACCCGCAGAGCATCCCGACCACGATCGTCCTGGACCGTCAGGGCCGGGTCGCGGTGCGGGCGCTGACCGCGCTCACCGCCGACCAGCTCACCGCCATCATCAAGCCGGTGCTCGCGGAGACCTCGTGAGCGCCACCGCCCACCTGCTCCTGGCCGCCGACTCGGGCATCGTCACCGGCAACACGACGGTGCTCTCCGGCGCGCTGGTGCTGGCCGTCCCGATCGCCCTGGTGGCCGGGCTGGTGTCGTTCTTCTCGCCCTGCGTCCTGCCGCTGGTGCCCGGCTACCTCTCCTACGTGACCGGCTTCTCCGCCGTCGACCTGGCGAACGCCGAGGGACGGCGGCGCGGACGGCTGCTGCTCGGGGCGCTGCTGTTCATCCTCGGGTTCACCGCCGTGTTCGTGTCCGGCGGAGCGCTGTTCGGCTACTTCGGCAACCACCTGCTGCAGCACCAGCGGGTGATCCAGGAGGTCTCCGGCGGGCTCACCATCGCCATGGGCCTGGCCTTCATGGGCTTCCTGCCCGGCTTCACCCAGCGCGAACTGCGCAGCCACCGCAAGCCGATCGTCGGCCTGCTCGGCGCCCCGGTACTGGGGATCGTCTTCGGCATCGGCTGGACCCCCTGCATCGGACCCACCCTGATGTCGGTGCAGGCCCTGGCGTTCAACCAGGCCAGCGCCGGTCGCGGGGCCTTCCTCACCGCGGTCTACTGCCTCGGTCTCGGCCTGCCCTTCGTGGTTGCGGCCTTCGCCTTCCGCCGCGCGCTGGGCGCGTTCGGCTGGGTCAAGCGGCACTATCCGCTGGTGATGCGGATCGGCGGCGGCATGCTCGTCCTGGTCGGCGTGCTGCTGATCACCGGTGCCTGGGACCAGTTGGTCGGCCAGCTCCGGTACTGGTCCGCCGACATCACCTTGGGAGTCTGAGACATGAGCGACGACCGTCCGGACCGGGCCGCTCAGGCCGAACGGGACGAGAGCGCCGAACGGGCCGAGAACGCCGAACTCGCCGATGCCGCGCGGCTCAGCAGCGCCCCGGTCGAGGAGCCGGACTCCGCCGACCCGCAGGCGCAGGCCGTCGGCATCGGCGTCTTCGGCTGGCTGCGCTGGGGCTGGCGGCAGCTCACCTCGATGCGGATCGCGCTGGTGCTGCTGTTCCTGCTGTCGCTGGCGGCCGTCCCGGGCTCGCTGGTGCCGCAGACCTCCGCCTCCCCGGCCAACGTCGCCGACTGGCACGCCAAGCACACCTTCTGGGGGCCGGTCTTCGACAAGCTGGGGATGTTCAACGTCTACAGCTCGTTCTGGTTCTCGGCGATCTACCTGCTGCTGTTCATCTCGCTGATCGGCTGCATCATCCCGCGCACCTGGCAGTTCGTCGGCGTGCTGCGGGCGAAGCCGCCGACCGCTCCGCGCCACCTCGGCCGGCTCCCGGTGTACGCGACCTGGCGCAGCAGCGCCGACGCGGACGCCGTCCTGGCCGAGTCGCAGCGGCTGCTCGGCCGCCGCCGGTTCCGGGTCGCGACCGCGGGCGGCGCGGTCAGCTCGGAGAAGGGCTACCTGCGCGAGGTCGGCAACCTGCTGTTCCACATCTCGCTGGTGGCGATGCTGATCGCGTTCGCCTTCACCAAGCTGGCCGGCGGCATGGGCACGGTCATCGTGATGGAGGGGAAGGGCTTCAGCAACAACGTCACCCAGTACGACGACTTCGAGCCGAGCACCTTCTACACCGCGGACAGCCTCAAGCCGTTCCACTTCACCCTGGACAGCTTCGAGGCGACCTACCAGACCAGCGGCGACCAGTTCGGCACCCCGCGGACCTACGCCGCGCACATCTCCTACGTGAACGGCTCCGGCAACGGCAAGGCGACCAAGGCCACGGTCGAGGTCAACCACCCGTTGGAGATCGGCGGCAGCAACGTCTACCTGACCGCGCACGGCTACGCGCCGGTGCTGCAGGTGACCAACGCCAAGGGCGAGGTGGTCTTCGACGGCCCCACCGCCTGCCTGCCGCTGGACTCCAACGTCACCTCGGAATGCGCCTTCAAGATCAGCGACGGCTATGTCGGCAAGGACGGCAAGAGCACCCAGCTCGGCCTCAGCGGCTTCTTCGCGCCGACCATGGCCAGCGCCGCGGAGTTCGGCACCCAGGGGCCGCACTCGGTCTTCCCCGGACTGGCCAATCCGCAGCTGCTGCTCTCGATGTACCACGGCGACCTGGGCAACAACAACGGCGCCCCGCAGAGCGTGTACCAGCTCGACACCACCGACATGACGCAGTACAAGGTCAAGGACAGCAAGGGGAAGCTCCAGCCGCTGACCGCCTCGCTGACCCCTGGCCAGGGCTTCGACCTGCCGGACGGCGGCACCGTCAGCTTCACCGGCGTCAAGCAGTGGGTGAACTTCACCATCTCCAGCAACCCCGGCACGAGCGAGGCGCTGATCAGCGCCGCGCTGGCGATCCTCGGGCTGATCGGCTCGCTGTTCGTGCAGCGCCGCCGGATCTGGGTGCGCGCGGTGACCGGCCCGGACGGTGTGACCACGGTCGAACTGGCGGGCCTGGCCCGCAGCGAGTCCTCCCGCATCGCCGAGGAGCTGGCAGAGCTGGCGCTGTCGCTCCAGGACGTCGCCCCGGCCGACCAGGACGACGCCGACGCCGCGCAGGGTGACGACCACGACCTCGAACTCACCTCCACCTCCCTCTCCAAGGAACGATGAGCGTGACGAACCTCGCAGCCGCGGCGATCAACACCAACCTCGCCCACATCTCCAACACCCTCATCTACTCCTCGATGGCGGTGTACCTGTTCGCGTTCCTGGCCTACACCGCCGAGTGGACCTTCGGCGGCCGCAGCCGGGTCGCCCGGCAGTCCGCCGCGCTGGCGACCCAGGCCGCAGGGGCCGAGGCCGACGGCGCGGTCGCCGCACCGAAGGTCGCGGTCACCGTCACCTCGGCCAAGGGCGGGACAGCGACGCTGACCCGTACCGTCGCCGCCAAGGCGGGGAAGGTCGACGTGGTCGCCCGCGGCGACGCCGCCCCGCCGACCGACGGCGTGGGCGCGGCCGGCGGCGACGAGCAGGCCGACCGGTTGGGCCGGATCGCGGTCAGCCTCACCGCCCTCGCCGCGCTGCTGCAGCTCGGCGGCGTGGTCGCCCGCGGCATCTCGGCCGGACGCCCGCCGTGGGGCAACCTCTACGAGTTCACCTGCGCGCTGACGCTGGTCGCCGCGCTGCTCTTCCTCGGCCTGATCTTCACCGGACGCGACGTCCGCTGGCTCGGCCTGCTGCTGACCTTCGGCATCCTGGCCGGGCTCGGCCTGGCCGTGACCGTCCTCTACACCGCCTCCGAGCAGCTGGTCCCGGCGCTGCACTCGTACTGGCTGTGGATCCACGTCTCCGGCGCGATGGTCTGCGGCGGCGCCTTCTACGCGGGCGCGATCACCACGATCATGTACCTCTGCCGGGACGCCCACGAGAAGGCCCTCGCCGAGGGCCGGGCCAAGGACGGCCGCTGGGCCGACATCTGCGAGCGGATGCCGGCCGCGGCGACGCTGGACAAGCTGTCGTACCGGATCAACGCCTTCATCTTCCCGCTGTGGACCTTCACCATCATCGCGGGCGCGATCTGGGCCGAGGCCGCCTGGGGCCACTACTGGCAGTGGGACCCGACCGAGACCTGGGCCTTCATCACCTGGGTCGCCTACGCCTGCTACCTGCACGCACGGGCGACGGCGGGCTGGAAGGGCCGCAAGGCCGCGGTGCTGGTGCTGATCGCCTTCGCCTGCTTCCTGTTCAACTCCTACGGCGTGAGCATCTTCATCAACGGCATGCACTCGTACGCGGGCCTGTAAGTCGGATCACCGGCCGGTAAGCCGGAGCGCCGGGGCGGCCCGGCTCAGTGCTGACGGCCGCGCATCCTGATCCCGAAGGCCAGCGCGACCCCGGTGGCGGTGAACGCCAGCGCGCCCCCGGCCAGCGTCCCGGTGCCCTCCCCGCCGTCGCCGTCGTGCGCGGCGGACGGGGAGGCCTGCACCTGCGCCCGCCCCTCCACCTGAGCTTCCGCCCCGGCCCCCGCCCGCACCACGCGTGGCTCGGCGGCGTGCGCGGAGCTCGGCAGCAGCGCGGTTCCGCCGGTTATCGCCGCGGTGAGCAGCACGGACGCGACGGCGATGGCACGGGTTCGGGTGCGGGTGGACAAGGGGTGCTCCCTGGGGCGACATCATTGGTGTCTGTTGTAGTGCGTTCGACCGCTACAGCAAAAGCCTCCCAGACGAAGATCCTGACCCGGTCCACCTGCCGTAACGGCCCCGCAACAGCCTGTCCGCGGCGCAGCGCGGATTCCTGGGGCCCTCGTGGCGCGCGATGGCCGGGGGAGCAGGGAGAATGCCCGCGTACGGGTTGTGCACGGTGCGAGCGGGGAGACGGACGGCATGGATGCGCGGATCGTGGGGAGTGCGGCGGACGGCGCCGGGGCGGCGGACGTGTTCGGCACGGCCGGGCTGCGGCGCCGGGTGCTGGACGCCTGGGCGGCCTCGCCCGCGCGGTTCCGCGAGGACGCCAACGCCGAGGAGGAGCTGGCCCTCGGCGGCTACCGCGACCGGCTGGTGGTGGAGCTGGCGCAGAACGCCGCCGACGCCGCGGCCCGTGCGGGCGTTCCGGGACGGCTGCGGCTGACCCTGCGCGGCGGGGTGCTCTGCGCCGCCAACACCGGGACGCCGCTGGACGCGCAGGGCGTCGAGTCGCTGTCGACGCTGCGCGCCTCGTCCAAGCGCGAGGTCGGCGAGCCGACCGTCGGCCGTTTCGGCGTCGGCTTCGCCGCGGTGCTGGCGGTGTCGGACGAGCCCGCGGTGCTGAGCCTCCCCGGCGGGGTGCGCTGGTCGCTGGCCGAGGCCCGCGCGCTGGCCGCCGAGCAGCCGGCCCTGGCCGAGGAACTGCGCCGCAGGGACGGCCATGTCCCGCTGCTGCGGCTGCCGCTGCCCGCCGAGGGCGCCCCGCCGGACGGCTACGACACCGTCGTGGTGCTGCCGCTGCGCGACGCCGCGGCCGACGACCTGACCCGGCGTCTGCTGGACGAGGTCGACGACGCGCTGCTGCTGACGCTGACCGGCCTGGTCGAGGTGGTGGTCGAAACCGAGGGCGGCGTACGGACGCTGACCCGCCGTGAGGAGCCGGCCGGGCACGACCTGGGCGGGCCCGGTGTGGTGGTGGTCGCGAGCGAGGCGGGGGAGAGCCGCTGGCAGCTGGCCTCGGCCGGCGGCGAGCTGGCGGCGGACCTGCTGCGGGACCGCACGGTCGAGGAGCGGCACCGCCCGCAGTGGTCGCTGACCTGGGCCGTCCCGGTGGACGCGGCGGGCCGCCCGGCGCAGCCGCGGACCGTGCCGGTGGTGCACGCGCCGACGCCGACGGACGAGCCGCTGGGCGTCCCCGCGCTGCTGATCGCGTCGTTCCCGCTGGACTCGACCCGCCGTCACATCGCCCCCGGAGCGCTGACCGACTTCCTGGTCGACCGGGCCGCGGAGGTCTACGCGACGCTGCTGCGGCAGCGCGGGGCGGACGTCTCGTCCCTGGCACTGGTGCCCGGCCCGCTGGGCCAGGGCGAGGTGGACGCACAGCTGCGCCGGGCGATCGTCGGCCTGCTCCCGGACGTCCCCTTCCTCCCGGCGGCGGCAGGTCCCCGCCGGGACGGTCCGCGGCAGACGGGGAGCGGCTGGGACCCCCTGGCCGTGCTCGGTGCGGACGCGGACGTGCCCAGCTCGGAATCGACTACGGAGCCGACTGCGGAGCCGACCGCGCTGCGGCCCCGGGACGCCGTGCTGCTGGAGGGCGCGGACGCGGAGATCGTCGGCGCCCTCGCCGACGTGCTGCCCGGCCTGCTGCCCGCAGGGCTGGAGCGGCGGCAGGAGCTGCGCACGCTGGGCGTGCGCCGGGTGGCGCTGGCCGAGACCGTCGACCAGCTCGCCAACCTGGAGAAGGAACCGTCCTGGTGGCGCAACCTCTACGGCGCGCTGACCGGCGCCGAGGCGGAGACGCTGGGCGCGCTGCCGGTCCCGCTCGCCGACGGCCGGATGGCGACCGGCCCGCGCCGGGTCCTGGTCCCGGCCGGGACTGCCGGGACCATGGGCATCGCCGGGACCGCCGGGGCGGCTGACGACGGCGACGGCAGCGGCGGCGTCACCGCCGACGACCTGGCCCTGCTCGGCCTGCGCCTGGTCCACCCCGACGCCGCGCACCCGCTGCTGGAGAAGCTCGGCGCGGGTGTCGCCACCCCGCTCGGGCTGCTGGAGACGGCCGAGTTGCAAGCGGCCGTGCGGCGCTCGCTCGACCTGGACGACCAGGACGAGGCCGAGGACGTCGCCGAGGCGGTGCTGCGGATCGTCCGGGCCGCCGGGGCCACCCCCGGCGGATATCCGTGGCTGGCCCGGCTCGCCCTGCCGGACGACGAGGGCGAACTGGTCGCCGCGGGCGAACTGGTGCTGCCCGGCAGCCCGCTGGCCGCCATCGTGGACGAGGACGACGCGGTCTTCCTGGACGACGACTGGCTGGAGCGCTGGGGCACCGACGTGCTGCGCGCGGTCGGCGTCTGCTACGGCCTTGGCCTGGTCCGCGCCGAGGAGGTGGTGCTCGACCCGGACGACCTGGAGCGGCTGGACCCGACCGTCCCGGCCGACCGCGCGGCCGGCGGCGAGTCCACCGGCCTGCTGGACGAGGCCCCGGACGGCCTCGCCGACTGGGCCGAGGACGTCGCCGAGCGGCTGGCCGAGGAGCAGGACGCGGCCGGCGGCGCCAGGGACGACGTCCCCGACGTCCCACCCGTGGCCGCCGAACTGCTCGCGGTCCGCGACCTGGACCTGGTCGCCGACGACGCCTGGCCGCAGGCGCTGGCCATGCTGGCCGCCCCGCCACTGCGCGACGCCGTGGTGGACCCGGTGCGGCTGCTGCTCCCGGACGGCCGCAGCGCGCAGGTGCCCCCGTACGCGGCCTGGTGGCTGCGGGACCACCCGGTGCTGGACGGCCGCCGCCCGGCCGGGCTGCGCGCCGCCGGGGCCGACCCGCTGCTGCGCGGCCTCTACGAGGAGGCGCGGACCGGCCTGGACGCGGTGTTCCTGCACGCCCTGGGCGTCCGTACCACGCTGGCCGCGCTGCTCGCCGAGACCGACGGTCCCGACGAGGTGCTGTACCGGATGACCGACCCGGACAGCGAGGTGTCGCACCGTCAGCTGCACGGCCTCTACACCGCGCTGGCCTCGGTCGACCTGAGCCGGGTGGCGCTGCCGGAGGAGGTCAGGGCGCTGCCGCCGATGCCGCCGGGGACCCACCGCCGCCCGGCCGGGACGGTCGTGGTCGACGTGGCCGAGGCGGTCGTCGCCGACGCGCCGGACCTGGTGCAGCTGCTGGACGCGTTCCCGCTGATCATCGTCGCCCCGGAGCTGGCCGGGCCGCTGGCCGAACGGCTGCACGTCTCGCTGGCCAGCGAGGTGGCCGGCGGCCGGGTGCTCAGCGAGGGCACCGTGCACCGGGTGCCGGACGAGGTCAAGGAACTGCTGCCGGGCTGCCCCGAGGTCTACGAGGAGCACGACGAGCTGCTGGTGGTCGGCCCGGACGGGCAGGACGCCGCGGTGGACTGGCGCTGGGACGCCGACAGCCCGGCCCCCACCCCCGAGGACGCGGACCCGGACGCGGCGGACGGAGAGCAGGAGCGGGACGAGTTCGCCGCCCCGGTCCCGTACGGCGCGCTGCACGCCGCCACGCCGGAGGGCCTGGCGGCCGGGCTGGCCTGGGCGGCGGGGCAGTGGCACCGCCGGTTCGAGGTGCTCGCGGTGCTCTCCGACCCGGACCGCGCCTACGAGCTGAGCGCGGCCAGGGACTTCGAGTAGCGGCCCGGCGCAGTTGGTCAGCCGCTGACCAGCTGCGCTACCTGGAACTGGCCCTCGTTGAAGATGACCTTGTAGGTGGCGTTCGGGTACTGCTGCTGCGCGTACGAGGCCACGTCGCTGGGCGGGTCGGACCAGCCGTAGGAGAGGTCGAGCGCGAAGTACTGGGCCGGTCGGGCGGGCCCGCTGCCGACCCAGTACAGCTCGGTCCTGGTGGCCAGGTGGTCCATCAGCGTGATGTTGGCCTCGACCGTCGCCCCGTTCGGGATGGTCGCGGCGGCGCGCTTCAGCATGGCCACTCGGTCCGCGGAGTTCAGCGCGGACGGGTCGGTGGCGTTGGTGATCGGCAGCGCCCAGACCACGCACAGGGTCACCGAGATCGCGGTGACCACCGGGATCACCGCCTTGGTGGCGTACGAGCGGAGCCACTCCACCCGGCCGGAGTCGGCCCGCTGGATGCCGTCCACGGTGGCCAGGAACAGGATCGGCATCAGCACCGCGCTGTAGTGCCAGTCCAGGCCCCAGTAGAACTCGACCGAGCCGGTGTAGCGCCAGAACAGGGTGGGGATCACCAGCAGCACATAGGGCGAGCGCAGTGCCATGAACCCGGTGATCGCCAGCAGGTAGCCGGTGGTGTGCAGCTTGACGACCGGGTTGACCAGGCTGTGCAGGGTGTCCAGCGGCTTGTCGAACAGGGTCTGCGCGATCGACCCGCCGGGGAGGTTGGAGTCGTAGTCGTAGTGCCCGTGGATGTTGAAGTGCGGGATCACCAGGTTGATGGTGATCAGGAACATCAGCGGGCCGAACACGGTCAGCAGCACGCCGGGCTTCCACTGCCGCTGCAGCAGCATCACCACGCCGACCATGGCCACGGTCAGGCCCATGTCCTCCTTGACCAGGACCAGCGGCAGGGCCCAGTACGCCGCCGGGTACCAGCGCTTCAGCACCAGGTTGCGCAGCACCATGGCCAGCAGCGGAACCCCGAAGGCGATCTCGTGGAAGCCCACGTCGGCGGCCCGCTGCAAGCCGAAGGACAGCCCGTACGCGACGCCGACGGCGAGGCCCTTGGCGCGGGCGCCGCGCTCACCGTCGCCGAGCACCTGCTCGACCGTCCGGGAGACGATTCCGACCGACCAGGCGAACAGCGCCGCCTGCCCGACCAGCAGCGTCACCGTGGAGGGGAAGACCAGGTAGAACGGCGCCAGCAGGGCGATGATCGGGCTGAAGTGGTCGCCCAGGATGTTGTAGTCGACGCCCTTGATGGTGACGATCGGCGCGTGCAGGTGCGCGTACTGCCGCACCTCCTGCACGAAGATCGAGTTGTCCCAGGACATCGCCGCGTAGTGGGTGTAGCGCAGGACCGAGATCGTGGTGAAGACGACCAGGAACAGCACGGCCAGCACCAGGTGCGGACGCAGGCTGCTGCTCGGGACGAAGCGCCGGAACCGGGATTCGGCCGGAACGCCGATGTCGGCCGAAGGCGCATCGGTGTCGGTGGTCATGGTCTCCCCTGCGGCGGCGGCTGAACGGATCTGCCAGCACGGTACAGGGGAACGCTGTGCGGGAAGGAGTCCCCGACCGGAAATCGGCCCCACTTCCGCCAGGTTCGCGTCAGCCCGGACCACCGTCAGCTCTGGCCCGGGTCGGACCCGGCTCGCCGCCCAGCCTCGGCCCACCGGTCGTCCCTGCCTCGGGTCAGACCCGGCTGGGGTCCGGCTCTGCCGGTTCGGGCTGCTCGGGGTCGCGGCGGGCCACCGCCGCTGCCGCCTCCTCGTCGGCCGGGCGCATCCGCCGCCAGGCCAGCTCCAGCAGCAGCCCGGCCACCAGCGCGATGGCGACCGCCGTCCACGGGTCGCGGTAGCCGACCAGGTCCAGCTGGAAGAAGTTCTGCAGCCACGGCACCACCAGCACCAGCCCGAACCCGGCCGCCATCGCGACCACCAGCAGCACCCGCCACCAGTTGTAGGGACGGGCGATGATCGCCAGCACCCACAGCGCGACCAGGAACAGCGTCACCGTGGTCGAGCTGGTGTCGGCGACCTGCCCGGTGGCGTGGTCGGCCCGCGCCAGCAGGTAGCAGGTGAACGAGGCCGCCCCGGCGATCAGCCCGGCCGGGATCGCGAACCGCAGCACCCGTTGGACGAAGCCCTCCCTGGCCCGCTCGTTGTTGGGGGCCAGCGCCAGGAAGAAGCCGGGGACGCCGATGGTGAGCGCGCTGAGCACGGTCGAGTGCCGGGGCAGGAACGGGTACGGCACCCGGCAGACGATCACCGCGATCGCCAGCAGCACCGAGTACACCGTCTTGACCAGGAACAGGTTGGCCACCCGCTCGATGTTGCCGATCACCCGGCGTCCCTCGGCGACCACCAGCGGCAGTGTGGCGAAGCTGTTGTCCAGCAGCACGATCTGCGCCACCGCGCGGGTCGCCTCGCTGCCCGCGCCCATCGCCACGCCGATGTCGGCGTCCTTGAGCGCGAGCACGTCATTGACGCCGTCGCCGGTCATCGCGACCTGGTGGCCGCGTGCCTGCAGCGCCCCGACCAGGTCGCGCTTCTGCTGCGGGGTGACCCGGCCGAAGACCGAGTGCCGCTCGACCACGTCGGCCAGCTGCTCCGGGTCGGTCGGCAGGGTCCTGGCGTCCACCGGGTCCTCCGCGCCGGGCAGGCCGAGCGTGGCGGCGACCGCGCCGACCGAGACGGCGTTGTCGCCGGAGATGACCTTGGCCGAGACGTTCTGCCGGGCGAAGTAGGCCAGGGTCTGCGAGGCGTCAGGGCGCAGCCGCTGCCGCAGCACCACCAGCGCCGCCGGGACCAGACCGGCCGCGGGGTCGGGCGCGTCCAGCGAGGTGGCGCTGCGCCCGAGCAGCAGCACCCGCAGGCCCTGCGCGCCGAACTCGTCCACCTCGGCCAGCGCCGGGTGCCCGGCCGGGAGCAGCACGTCGGGCGCGCCCAGCAGCCAGGTCTCCTCGTCGCCGCCGTGCCGTTGCAGGGTCGCCCCGGACCACTTGCGGGCCGAGGAGAACGGCGCGGCCTGGAGCAGGCTGCGGCCGGGGTCGGCCGGGTAGGTGTCGATGATCGCCTGCAGACTGGCGTTGGGCCGCGCGTCGGCGGCCCCCAGCGCCCCGAGCACCAACTCGACCTCGGCGCGGGCGGCGTCCGCCGGGGCGGTCTCCGCGCCGCCCGTCCCCGCCCCGCCAGTCTCCGCCCCGCCTGACCCCGAGCCGCTCGCCCCCGCGCGGGTGTCGCCGTCGCCCAGTACCCGCAGTTCGGCGATGTCCATGCCGCCCTCGGTGAGCGTCCCGGTCTTGTCCAGGCAGACGGTGTCCACCCGGGCCAGCCCCTCGATCGCGGGCAGCTCCTGCACCAGGCACTGCCGCCGTCCCAGCCGGACCACGCCGATGGCGAAGGCGACCGAGGTCAGCAGCACCAGGCCCTCCGGGACCATCGGGACGATCCCGGCGACCATCCGCCGCACCGCCTCGGCCACGTCCTGCTTGTTGACGTAGAGCTGACTCAGGATCAGCCCGATCGCGGTGGGGATCAGCAGCCAGGTGATGTAGCGCAGGATGGTGTCGATCCCGCTGCGCAGCTCCGACGCGACCAGGGTGAACCGGCTCGCCTCCTCGGCGAGCTGCGCCGCGTACGCCGCGCGGCCGACCCGGGTGGTGGTGAAGGACCCGGCGCCGGCCACCACGAAACTGCCGGAGAGCACCGGGTCGCCGGGGTGCTTGAGCACGGGGTCGGCCTCGCCGGTGAGCAGCGACTCGTCCACCTCCAGCGCGTCCGCCTCGCTGACCTCGCCGTCCACGGTGACCCGGTCGCCGGAGCCGAGCTCGACCAGGTCGCCGAGGACGATCTCGGCGTTGGTCAGCTCGACGGTCGTGCCGTCCCTGCGGACCCGGGGGCGGGCCTCGCCGACCACGGCGAGGTTGTCCAGGGTCCGCTTGGCCCGCAGCTCCTGGATGATGCCGATGCCGGTGTTGGCGACGATGATGAAGCCGAACAGGCTGTCCTGGAACGGTCCGACCACCACGATCACCGCGAACAGGCAGCCGATGATGGCGTTGAACCGGGTGAGCACATTGGCCCGGACGATCTCGGCGGTGGAGCGGCTGGACCGCACCGGTACGTCGTTGACCTCGCCGCGGGTGACCCGTTCGGCGACTTCCGCCCCGGTCAGTCCGGACGGGCGGGTCACACCGGTGGGGGCGGGGGCGGAACCGGCCGGTGGCGTCATGCCCCGACCCTAGGCGGCACCGGGTTCCCGCGCCGCCGGGCTTACGCCGACGGGGTCTGCGTGTCGCCGGTCGTGCCGCCGGTGATCCCGCCCGTGGCGTCGCCGTTCGCGACCACGGCCGCGTCGGCGGTCGCGGCCCGGGAACGGGCGATGGCGTCGCGGCGGGCCCGGCAGTACCAGATCCCGATCAGGCCGAGGCCGAAGCCGGCCAGACAGGTCCACAGCCACCGGAGGTCCCCGTGTGCGGACAGCCGGCTGTGGAAGGGCAGCAGTACCAGGAAGCCGACCAGCCACAGCACGGTGCCGCCGGTCACGATGGCGACGTCGTTGGCCTCCATGGGAGGCGCGGAGGGCAGCTTGGTCGTCTTCACGGGCACAAGAGTACGGGGCGGTTCCATCCGGGAGCCGCCGGACCGCCTCTGCGGTCTCTGCGGCCCCTGCGGACCGGCACGATCGTCAGCCGAGGTTGGAGGTTCCTCCATCTACGCGCGCAGATAGCCGAGGCCCTTTAGGTGATTCATACTGACCGTTCCGGATCGAACGGCGAGTCCTCTTGACGATTCGTACCCCCCACTTCGATTCATCCGCACGTGTAAAAAGGAAATGCGCATGTCATCCGTGGCCCCGCCCAACGCCGTTGACCGCTACTTCAAGGTCTCCGAGCGCGGCTCGACCTTCGCCCGCGAGATCCGCGGCGGCGCCGCCACCTTCTTCACGATGGCGTACATCATCGTGCTGAATCCGATCATCCTGTCCTCGGCTGTGGACAAGTTCGGTCATCACCTGAACGGCGGTCAGCTGGTCACCGCGACCGTGATCACCGCGGCCTTCACCACCCTGCTGATGGGCGTCATCGGCAACATCCCGCTCGCTCTGGCGGCCGGGCTCGGCACCAACAGCATCGTGGCGCTGCAGCTGGCGCCCAAGATGAGCTGGCCGGACGCGATGGGCATGGTGGTCCTGGCCGGTCTCGCGATCATGCTGCTGGTCGCCACCGGGCTGCGCGAGCGGGTCATGAACGCGGTCCCGCTCGGCCTGCGCAAGGCCATCGCCATCGGCATCGGCCTGTTCATCGCGCTGATCGGCCTGGTCGACGGCGGCTTCGTCACCCGCATCCCGGACGCCGCGCACACCACCGTCCCGCTGCAGCTCGGCAACGACGGACACCTCAACGGCTGGCCGGTGCTGGTCTTCGTGATCGCCGCGCTGCTCACCCTGGTGCTGATGGCCCGCAAGATCCCCGGCGCGATCCTGATCAGCATCGTGGTCGCGACCGTGGTCGCCGTGGTGATCGACAAGATCGCGCACATCCCGGCCGCGCAGTGGGGCCTGACCGTCCCGGAGATCCCGCACAGCATCGTCTCCACCCCGGACTTCGGGCTGTTCGGCAAGGTCAGCCTGTTCGGCGGGTTCCACCAGGTCGGCATCCTGACCGGGGTCCTCTTCGTCTTCACTGTGCTGCTGTCCTGCTTCTTCGACGCGATGGGCACCATCCTCGGCGTCAGCGACGAGGCCCACCTGCTGGACGCGGAGGGCAACCTGCCCGGCATGAGCAAGGTGCTGATGGTCGACGGCATCGCCACCGCCGTCGGCGGCGTGTCCTCCAGCTCGGCCAACACCTGCTTCGTGGAGTCCACCGCGGGCGTCGGCGAGGGTGCCAGGACCGGGCTGGCCAGCATCGTCACCGGCCTGTTCTTCGTGGTCGCACTGTTCCTGACCCCGCTGGCCACCATGGTCCCGACCCAGGCGGCCACCCCGGTGCTGGTCGTGGTCGGCTTCCTGATCCTGTCCAACAGCGTCCGCGAGATCGACTGGTCCGACTTCACCCTGGCCGTCCCGGCGTTCCTCACCATAGTGATCATGCCGTTCACCTACTCGATCACCACCGGGATCGGCATCGGCTTCATCACCTACGCGGTGCTGAACGTGGTCACCGGCCAGTGGCGCCGCGTGGGCGCCCCGCTGTACGTGGTCGCGGCCGTGTTCGTCTTCTACTACCTGATGCCGGCCCTGGGTCTGGGGCAGTAACCGCATCCCTGCACTCCGCAGCCCCGCACCCCCGCAGGCAGGAGAAGGAGGGCGGCACGCCGCCGTGCGCCGCCCTCCTGATTCCTCGTCGAGAATGACAGGACACCGTCCGGCGGCGTTGGCACTGCGTCGACAGTTCCTGCGCACTGCGTCTACTCACGGCCGGCCGCCCGCCGGGCTACTCGCGGTCGTCTCCGGACAGTGCCCGGCGCCGGTGCTCGCTGGGTGAGAGGCCGTACGCGGCCTGGAAGGCGCGGCTGAAGTCCGAGGCGCGGGGGATGCCCCAGCGGCTGGCGACCAGGTGGATCGGCCGGCCGCGCAGCGCGGGGTTCGCCAGGTCGCGGTGCGCGTGCTCCAGGCGCCGGCCGCGGATCCAGGCGGCCACCGTCTCGCCTTGCGGCTGCTGGGCGGCGCCGCGGGACTGCTGGGTGAAGACGCGGTGCAGGTAGCTGACGGAGATGTGGTGCGCGGCGGCGATCACGGTCGGCGACAGCTCGGGATCGTGCAGATTCTGTTCGATGAACGCCCGGACGCTCTCCGCCATGGCCCGCTGCCGACTGTTTTCGGGCACCGCGGCAGCGGCGTCCACCTCGCGGGCCAGCCAGGCGGCGATCAGGTCGACCACGACCGCCCCCAGCCGCGGTGCCTCGGCCGGGCCGAGCAGCGCGGCCTGCCGGTCCAGGCCGATGAGGAACTCCGAGAGCAGCGCGGGTATCCCCTCCCGCCCTGAGACTCCCCGGCCCAGCACATCGCGCAACTGGTCCGGCGGCAGCGGCAGCAGGGCTTCGGGGAAGTCGACGCCCACCGCCTCGACCCGGCGTCCGACCTGGCGTTCGACCTGGCCGGGTTCGGCGCCGCCGGTGCCGAAGGCATGCAGGTCGAACGGGCGCGAGCTGTGGACCATGTGCAGGTCGCCGGGTCCGAACGTCACGATCGGATCGGAGCCGCCGCGGTCCAGGGCCATCCCTCCGTCGAGCAGCAGCGTCAGGTTGTAGACCTCCGGATCCGCCTGCCGGATCATGCGTGCGCTCCGCTGAAACCGCGTCGCCGGGAACGACGTCCTGAGCAGGGTCACCGGCCCCAGTTCCAGACGCCGCATCTCCGCCGTGAAGTCGTCGGCGTGGGCGCTGCTCACCTCGCTGGCCCGGGTCTGCCCGATCAGCTCTCGCCAGGAGTCGAACCGGTCCTTCCCGGATGCGTCCCCGCCCCGGAACACGCTTCCCGCCCTTGCGGCCACTGTCCGCCCCTCCTTCTCGACTCGTCCGCTTCCCGGGTCTCCCGCCTCCTTCGGACATCGTCGTCCCATGGACATGCCACCTGAGCGGATGCGTCCCTCATTGTGCCGGGACACGGCAGCCGGCACTACGCGGGTTCCGCGAGCTGGGCCTTTCCGCAGGCGGGCCACGGTGGTCGGCACCGTCCGGCCAAGACTCCCGGTGCTACCCGATACCTGACGCCTTGGTGAACTGGGTCACCAGGGAGACGAAGCGGCCGGAGTCCTGGACGAGCATCGCGTGGCCGGCGTCAGGGAACGCGACCAGTTCGGCGTGCTTGGCCCGCTGAGTGATGATGCTCGCGTTTCCGGGCGGGGTGATCTTGTCGAGGGAGCCGTTGGTGATCAGCATCGGGACGGTGCTGTCGGGCAGCTTGTCCCAGGTGCCCTCGAAGGACTCATACGCCTGTCCGGCTTGGTACTGACGCAGCAGCGTCCGGTTGCTGACCTTCTCCGGCGGGATCAGGCCGAGCTGCTCGATGTACGCGGTCCGCGCGGTGCCGGCGTCGGCGGGAAAGAGCAGGTCCATCATCTGCGGCCCCGTGGTCTCGGGGCTGTTGAGCTCCTTGGCCACGGCGGGCGGTGTGTTGATGGCGTGGCTGCCGCCGAGGTCGCCGCCGGTGCTCACGAGCGCGCTGATCGCACCGGGGTGGAGCGCGGCGACGGTCAGGCCGATCTCGCCGCCCATCGACCAGCCGAGCAGTGCGGGGTACCGCAGATCCAGTGCTTCGATCAGGCCGACGGTGTCGTCCGCCATGAGCGGGATGGTGTCGGGGACGGAGGTGTCGTCGGTCGTGTAGCCGACGCCGCGGTTGTCGAAGATCGTGACGTGGTAGTTCCGGCCGAGCCAGCTCAGCAGGTCGACGGTCCAGTCGCTCATGGTGCCGGTGTCGCCCATGACCATGATGAGGTCGGGGCCGGAGCCGAACTGGCGGTAGCCGATCTGGATGCCGTCGACCGGGGTCTGGCGCACCGGCCCGAGGAACGCGCCCGGCCCGCTCAGGGCGGAGTTCGGGACGACGGCCGACACCGCCGTGGTCGCGGTCGTGGTCGCGGCCGTCGCCGTGGCCGTGGCCCGCGTGCCCGGCCCGCTGCTCGGGGCACTGGTCGTGTGGCCGCCGCCGGAGGAACAGGCGACCGCTCCGAGGGCCACCGCGGCGAGGGTCACGGCCAGCCGGGGCAGGGTGAGGGCACGCGGTGTGCGGTGCGGTGCGGACATGAGGGACCTCCGTGCTGATCAGGGGCGGGTGGGTGCGGTGCCGAGCACGATGAGCTGTGGGTTCGGTGCGCGGGTCGAGCGCCGTGCCGCGGCTGTTTCGCGGCTCGGACGTCCTCGGACGTCCTCAGACGTAGGCGACCGGGCGGGGGGCCAGCGTGTTCGCGTCGCGGTTGACCCGTGCCCGCAGCAGCTGGCCGCGGATGACGATCGTGCCCAGGCGGACCACGACCTCGCCGACCGCCATCAGCAGCAGGGCGACGACCCAGGCCTGGCCGCTGGTGATGCTGTGTGTGGCGGAGAAGCGGGTCAGGTGCGCGGCGCCGGAGGGGTGTGTGGACCACACCGCGAAGCCCAGGCGGAAGCCCATGCTGATGATCCACAGTGCGGCCGCACCGCGGGAAGCCTTGATCAGCACATGGCCGCCGGCCTGCCGGACGTGGGTGAGCAGGCCGCCGGCGAGGCCGAGGACGACCCCGGTGGCCGCGAAGACCACGGCCAGCAGCACGTCGTTGCCGGCGGTCGGGACGGCGGTCAGGTAGTTGCCGGCGGCCCAGGTGATCATGCCCAGCGGGAGCAGGACGGTACGGGCGGTCAGCCGCTCCTCGCGCAGCTGGCGAAGGACGATGAGCAGGAGCGCGATGTCGATGAACCAGTCGGTCGTTGTCATGTCTAAGAGCATCCGCCGACGCGCCCCGAACTCCTTCAACCCTGAGTTGCAACCCGGGTTGAAGTCCGCGCCGCTGCTGCTCGGTGTCGTCGACGCCACGTCCCGCTGCACCGTCGAGCTCGGATTTACTTGGATTGATTTTACTTAGACTGGGTAATGAGTTAGGCTAACAATCATGCCTGAGATCTCCGAGAGCGACGCAGCAGCGGTCAGCACGCTGCGGTCTGCTGTGATGCGGCTCTCCCGGCGGCTGCGCGGTCAGCGGGTCGAGGAGTCGCTCACGCCCACCGAGATGCAGGTGTTGGCGACTCTCGCGCGCTGTGGCAGCGCGTCGCCGGGCGAACTCGCCCGCAAGGAGCACGTCCAGCCGCCGTCGATGACCCGAATCATCGCGATGCTGGAGGAGAAGGGCCTGGTGCGGCGGGAGCCGCACCCCGACGACCGCCGCCAGGTCGTCGTGAGCAGTACCGAGCAGGCCGAGAGCATTCTCGACCAGAGCCGGGCCAAGCGTGACGCCTGGCTCGCCGAGCTCGCCGGGGGCCTCACCGAGGAGGAGTGGGCGGTGCTACGCGCCGCCGCGCCGGTACTGGAGCGCCTCGCGCAGCTCTGACCGGCCCGTACAACGATCACCACAAGCCAGGGGACAAGCTATTGCCTGCACAAACCGGAGACACCACGCGCCGCATCCGTCCGAACGATCACACCAGCACCACCAGTAACGCCGTCAGCCCCGCGACCGAGGCCGACACCGCCGACGCCCCGCTGTTGAACGACACCGTCGTCCCCGTCGACGACGACCCCGACGAACGCACCGCCGCAGAAGCCTCGCCCGAGGCGGCGGCGTCCGCGACGGCCCCGGGGGAAGCGTCCGAGGCGTCCCGGGGAGAGCTTCAAGGAGAGCCCCGGGAAGGGCAGCTCCAGGGGGAGTCGACCGAGCGCAAGCGGGGGATGTTCTCGGCCCTCGGCAACCGCAACTACCGCTACTTCTTCATCGGCCAGGTCGTTTCCAACTCCGGCACCTGGGTCCAGCGCATCGCGCAGGACTGGCTCGTCCTCAGCATCACCGGCAGTGCCTTCGCGGTCGGCGTGACCACCGCGATGCAGTTCCTGCCGATGCTCCTGTTCGGCCTCTTCGGCGGAGTCCTCGCCGACCGCTTCCCCAAGCGCCAGCTGCTGATCGCCACCCAGGCCACCATGGGTCTGCTCGCCGCAGGGCTGGCCGTGCTGACGCTGACCGGACACGTCCAGGTCTGGCACATCTACCTGTTCGCCTTCGCGCTCGGCCTGGTCACCGTCGTCGACAACCCGACCCGGCAGACCTTCGTCTCGGAGATGGTCGGCAAGAAGGACCTCGGCAACGCGGTCAGTCTCAACGCCGCCAACTTCCAGACAGCACGGCTGATCGGCCCGGCCATCGCCGGTGCGCTGATGGCCGCCGTCGGCGCCGGGTACGCGTTCGCGGTCAACGCCTTCTCCTTCGGCGCGGTGATCCTCGGCCTGCTCGCCATGCGCGGCGCCGAACTCCACCGCACGCCGCGGCTTCCGCGTGAGAAGGGTCAGCTCAGGGCCGGTCTGCACTATGTCGCGGGCCGACCCGACCTGATCTGGCCGATCGTCCTGGTCGGCTTCGTCGGCACCTTCGGGTTCAACTTCGCGACCATCCTGTCCGCCTTCGCGTACTCCGTGTTCCATGTCGGCCCCGGGCTCTACGGGCTGCTCAACACCGCGATGGCGATCGGCTCACTGGCCGGCGCGCTGCTCGCCGCCCGACGCAGCAGGCCGCGGCTGCGGCTGCTGGTCGGCGTCGGACTGGCCTTCGGCATCCTGGAGTCGGTGTCGGCGCTGTCGCCCGACTACTGGAGCTTCGCGGCGCTGCTGACCCTGGTCGGCCTGTTCGGGGTCACCCTCAACACGGCGGCCAACTCGCTGATCCAGCTGCGCACCGACCCGGCCATGCGCGGCCGGGTGATGAGCCTCTTCATGATGGTCTTCGCCGGCGGCACCCCGCTGGGAGCGCCGTTGGTCGGCTGGATCACCGAGCAGTACGGCCCACGGGTCGGCCTGCTCGTCTGCGGCCTGGTCTCAGCGGCGGCAGCGGCGGTGATCGGCGTGGTCCTGGCCCGCATCGGCAACCTGCGACTCCGTCTCGACCTCCACCGCGGCCCGGAGCACCAGTTGCTCGCCTTCGTCCCCCGGCAACGGGGCGAGCTGGACGTGGCAACGGTGGCTTGAGGCCTTGAGGCCTTGAGGCCTTGAGGCCTTGAGGTCTTGAGGGTTTGACGGCTGGGCCGCCGCTGGGTGGCTTGACGGCCGGGCGTTGGGTTGACGGCGCGACGCGGCTCGGGCCGGACGGGGCCGGGCGGGGGCCTTTTGCCGGGGAGGGTTCGTGCCCGAGACTGCCCCGCATGAGACTCTTCGCCGCCGTCCTGCCGCCCGCGGCAGCGATCAAGGAACTGGCCGTCGCCGCTGCCCCGTTGCACGCGCTGCCGCAGGCCGCCGCGCTGCGCTGGACCGGTGAGCCCACCTGGCACCTGACCCTGGCCTTCCTCGGCCAGGTCGACCCCGGCGACATCGAGCCCCTCGGCGCGCGCCTCGCCGCCGCAGCCGCGACGGTTGACCGCACGCCGCGGCTCAACCTCGCCGGCGGCGGACACTTCGGCGACCGAGCCCTGTGGGCGGGCGTCCAGGGCGACACCCGCGCACTGCGGGACCTCGCCGAGGAGGTGGGCGCCGTCGCGCGCGCCACCGGCATCGGGGTGGATGAGACCCCCTTCCGCCCGCACCTCACCCTCGCCCGCAGCGGTGGCCGCACCAGCCCGACCCCAGCGGGCGTCACCCTCGCCCCGCTGGTCGCGGCACTCTCCGACTTCACCGGGACGGCCTGGCCCGCGGACACGCTGCGCCTGATGCGCAGTCACCTGGGCGTTGGCGCCGCCCACTACGAGACGGTGAGTGAGTGGCCACTTGGGCACGGTTGAACGTTGGCGTGGGACGCCGCGCTTGGCCTGTTCGGGCATCCGGGGGCGCAGGTGCGGCGGCCCAGGGGCAGCGGCAGGAGGACGATCCCGGGTGTGCCAGGGCCAGGGCCAGGGCCAGGGCCAGGGCCAGGGCCAGGGCCAGGGCTGGGGCCAGGGCCAGGGCTGGGGCTGGGGCTGGGGCTTGGTGCGGAGCTGGGTGCGGGTGCGGGCCGGGCCGGGAGCACGGGTGCGGCTCAGGGCGGCGCGGTGTTGGTGGGGTCGGCCTTCGCCGTAGGGGCGGCTACCGCGCCGTCTCGCGCCTCCGGCGCACAGCGGCCAACTGCGCGAAGGGGGAGCGGGGCGCGGGTCCCTGGCCGGGCTGCGGGTCGGCTCGATGCCGCAGAAACGTTCCGTCGTTGGTGTCGATCGGAGCGTCGGGCCTCCCTCTCGGGTGGGTGAGTACTCACTTCGGTGGGCGGTGGCGTTGGCCCGATGCTGCGGAAACGTTCCGTCGCCTGTGCTGATCGGGCCGTTGGGCCGTCGCTCCAGGTGGGTGAGTGCTCACTCCGGCGGGCCATGGCCGCGGTACTGGAGGGTAGAAGCAGTGCTTGGCCTGGCTTCCGAGGGGCTCGGGGCTCATGTGGTTGGCTGCTGTGCGCCGGAGGCGCGAGATGGCGCCGCACCGCTCGTACGGTGAAGGCCGACCCCGCTGACGTGGCGTTGGGGCCGCAAGACAGGCGCGATGCCTGGCCCGGTCCCGTCTTCCGTGTAGTTGGCTGTAGTGCGCCGGAGGCGCGAGATGGCGCCGCACCGCTCGTACGGTGAAGGCCGACCCTGCTCTGGTGGCCTGGCGGTGACCCGTGGCCGTCGCGGCTGCTATCGCGCGCCGGCTTCTCGTGCGTCGTCGTTCAGGCGGGGGAGTGGCAGTGGGGACGGGGGCGAGAGCGGAGCCGGAGCTGCAGTCGGAGCTGCAGCCGGAGCCGGTGTCGGACCCGGAGCTGCAGCTGTGGTTTGGACCGGAGCCGGGATCGGGCGGGTCCGCTTCTGCGCTGCGACGCCTGCGGCCAGGACCTTGCGGGTGGTGAGGAGCAGCAGCGCGGCCACCGTGATGCCGCCCACGGCGATGGCCGCGGCGCTGCGCAGGGAGTCGGAGACGACCGTGCCGGTCACTGCTGAGCCGAGGGCGTTGCCGGTGGCGAAGAGGGTGACCAGCCAGGCGAAGGCCTCGGTGGTGGTGCCCGCGGGCGCCAGCTCGGCGATCAGGACGAAGGCCGCGGCGAGCAGCGGGGCCAGGCCGAGGCCGGAGACGAAGGCCGCCACACCCATCGCACCGGGACCCGGCACCAGCAGCAGCGGGAGGTAGCAGACGGCCATCCCACCGGCGAGGGCCCAGGTGCGGGTGGAGGTCGGGGCGGTCCACCGGATCGCGCCGTAGGCGAGGGCTCCGAGCAGCCCGGCCAGGGCGGCGAGGGCGAGCAGTGCCCCCGCGCCGCCGGGGATGCCGGGATGGGTCTGGGCGTAGGCGACGAAGAGGATGTTCTGTGCGCCGACGGACCACCCCGTCCCGGCGAAGGCGAGCAGCAGCAGGACCAGGCCGGGGGAGCGGAGCGGGCCGAGCCACCCGCCGCCGGGGCGGCCGTTCTCGATGGGGTAGCTGTTCTCGATGGAGTGGCTGTTCTTCAGGCCGGGGCGTCCGGTTCCGTCGGTGCGGTCGGAGTCGTCTGGCTGTCCGTCATACACCGTTCCAGGTCCGCTATCGCGGTCGGAGGCCTGGGGCGGGGTTCGGGTCGGCGCGCGCCAGGCGCGGGCGGGGGCCGAGGTGGCGACGGCTAGGGTGCCGAGCAGGCCGAGGCCGGCTGCGAGCCAGAGCGCGGCGGTCGGGTCGGCGGCCACCGCGACCCCGGCGACCAGCAGCGGGCCTGCGACGTAGAGCAGTTGCTGCGACGCGGAGTCCAGCGCGTACGCGGTCTCCAGCGCAGCCGGGACGACGATGTCCGGCCACAGCGAGCGCAGGCACGGCTCCAGCGGTGGCATCGCCGCACCGGCCAGCGCGGCACCGGCCATGGCCACGGCGGCACTGCCGGGGGCGACGGCCAGGGCCACGTATCCGCAGGCGGCGACGGCGGCGGAGGCGAGCAGCACCCGCGGTTGGCCGATCCGGTCCACGGCGCGGCCGAGTACCGGCCCGCCGATCGCCGCGGCGATGGCGTACGCGGCGGTGGTCAATCCGATCTGCGTGTACGCGGACCCGGCGGCGTGCAGGGCGAGCGCGATGGCGACGACGGTCATTCCGGCGGGGAGGCGCCCGAGCAGGGTGCCGAACAGCAGGCGCGCGACCTGGGGGCTGCGCAGGACGGTGAGATAGCCCATGGCGGCGGCAGCGCTCCAGGTGGGATGGGATGGGGTGCGGGGTGGGGTGAGGTGGGGCGAACGGTGAGTGGGTCGGGTCGTGAGTGGGCGAGCGGGTGGGGCGGGCGGGGCGATGTGTGGGCGGCCTGCGGGACGGGGCAGGTCGTGGCACTCACAGGACTCTAAGTTATACGTATAACTGAGCTGAGGCAAAGGCTCCTGCCCCACCCCCGGCCGGTCGTCCGTGCCCGCACCTCAAACAGATACTTTGAGATTCCCAAAGTAAGAGTGTTAATGTCCTTCTCGTGTTCGCCCCCGCCGCGCCCCCGCTCCGCGTCCTGAGCTCTCAGCTCACGACGCCGCTGCGGGCTGCCTGCGCGTGTATCGCGTGTACGCGGGCGTCGCGCCCGTCGAGCCGGTCGTCCGTCTGACCCGCAGCGCGTCGCCGTACTGACGAACCCACACCCAGCACGCCCCGTACTCGCGCACACCCCGCGCATCACGTCGTCCCTGCCCTTCGGCTGTCGCTGCCCCCTGCCCGCAGCCCCGGCCTCGTACTGGAGCCATCGCACCCATGACTTCCCCCGCGCCATCCATATCCGTCCTCGGCCGGATCCGACGCACCCCCTTCTGGGCACAGATCCTGCTCGGCCTCGTCCTCGGCGTGGCCCTGGGTTTCGTCGCCCGTGAGGCAGAGCTGAGCTGGCTCACCACCACGCTCACCCAGATCGGGACGATCTTCGTCCAGCTGCTGAAGCTCGCCGTCCCCCCGTTGGTCTTCACCGCCATCGTGGTCAGCATCGCCAACCTGCGGAACGTCAACAACGCCGCCAGGCTGGCCGCCCGCACGCTGCTCTGGTTCGCGATCACCTCGCTGATCGCCGTCACCATCGGCCTGCTGATCGGCGTGCTCACCAACCCCGGCCACGGCACCGGTCTGACGCCGCACGACGGTTCCAAGCTGACCGACGTCACCGCGTCCTGGACCGACTTCCTGACCGGCCTGATCCCGACCAACATCGTGGACTCCTTCGTCCAGATGAACGTCCTTCAGATCGTGTTCCTCGGCATCGTGTTCGGCATCGCGCTGCTCAAGATCGGCGAGGCCAAGGGCGCGCCGTTCCTCAAGCTCGCCCAGTCCGTGCTGGACCTGGTGCAGACCGCGCTGTGGTGGGTCATCCGGCTCGCCCCGCTGGGCACCCTCGGCCTGATCGGCAAGTCCGTCGCCCTGTACGGCTGGAGCCTGCTCGGCCCGCTGGCCACCTTCACCGCGGACGTCTACGTCGGCTGCGCCATCGTGCTGTTCGGCGTGTACTCGCTGCTGCTGCGCTTCGTCGGCAAGGTCAACCCGCTGGACTTCTTCAAGGGCGCCTGGCCCGCGATCCAGCTCGGCTTCGTCTCCCGCTCCTCGGTCGGCACCATGCCGGTCACCCAGCGGGTGGTCACCCGGCTCGGCGTGCCGCGCGAGTACGCGAGCTTCGCCGTCCCGTTCGGCGCCACGACGAAGATGGACGGCTGCGCGGCGATCTACCCGGCGCTGGCGGCGATCTTCGTGGCCCAGGTCTACGGTATCCACCTCGGCATCGGCGACTACCTGCTGATCGCCTTCGTCTCGGTGATCGGCTCGGCCGCGACGGCCGGACTCACCGGTGCCATCGTGATGCTGACGCTGACCCTCTCCACGCTGGGCCTCCCGCTGGAGGGCGTCGGGCTGCTGATCGCGATCGACCCGATCCTGGACATGATGCGGACGGCCACGAACGTGGCCGGGCAGGCGGTCGTGCCGATCCTGGTCGCGGCGCGCGAGGGCATCCTCGACCGCGAGGCCTTCGGCAGTCGCAAGGACGCGGCCCTGCTCGGGCCCGACAGCGACGGCGGCGACAGCCGCGCCATCGACGGCGACAGCGGCGTCGAGGCCGGGGCTCCGGTGCCGGAGCCGGTGGCTGCTGTCTGAATCGACGAATGCACGGCTGACCCCCGATCTCCTGCCGGAGGCCGGGGGTCAGCTGTCGCTGTCGGGGATTCGGTTCATGGCCGATGCGGCTGAGCGGCATCACTGCCGTCGTCGTCCTGCTGATGGCGGTATTCGACCGGACCTGTCCGACTCCGCTGATTCCGCCCGCCTTGCCGACTCCACCGACTTCGCCAGCCCCGCCGCGGCGGCCTCCGGACGGCCACGGCCCTTGCCCAGTGCGAATGTTGACACATCGGCGACAAGCGGCAGATACTGCGAGCCTGGCAACGGCGAGTTGTCATTGCTTGACGGAATTGTGCGCAGAATTTCACGTCGGGGGGATGTGAATCTCCGGAAACTGCCACCGAATACTGGCAAATTGATTGCCGCCACTTCCTCGGTGACCCGCAGCTGTCCGGACCCAGGCGCAGGAGGTTTCATGGCCGCTGTGGTGCCCGCGAATGCCCCTCTGAACCCACCGGCGAATGACCGGTCCGATTCAATTCCGCGGGATCGCCCGTGGACGGTGCTGCCGCACGGGGTCGCGGTGCTCATCAGAGCGGAGAACGTCCGGCTCGGACCTGAGATCGTCTTCGAGATACGCCGTCAGATACCCGAGTACGCACGGCCGCTGGGCGGCGGCTTCGGGGCCGGGATCCAGCGCGGGGCGGTCCGGGCGCTGGCGCAGTTCGCGGAGCTGATCGCGGACGACGCGGCACCGGCCGAGGAGTCGCTCCAGGTGTACCGGGCGCTGGGACGCGGGGAGTGGCGCGAGGGGCGCAGCCTGGACGCGCTGCAGGCCGCCTACCGTCTCGGCGGTCGGCTGGCCTGGCGCCGGTACGCGCAGGCGGCCCGGCGGACCGGGATGCCGCCGGCGGCGATGGCGGCTCTCGCCGAGGCGATCTTCGCGCACATCGACGAGATGGCCGCGGCGTCGGTGGAGGGGTACAGCGAGGCACGGGCCGACGCGGTCGGCACCTTGCGGCGCGCGCGCCGACGGCTGGCGGAACTGCTGGCCGAGGGGGCCTCGGTCCCGGTGCTGGCGGAGGCCGCGCGGGCGGCCCGGTGGGAGCTGCCGGAGCGGGTCGCAGCGGTCGCGCTGGCGCCTGGCGGCGGGATTCTGGGCGTGGGCGTGGGCGTGGGGACGGGGACGAGCCCCGGGGCGAGGTCCGGGCGCGGGGGCGCGGGGGCGCGGACGCGGGCGGGGGTCGGTGCTGACGGGTACTCCGCCGTCGCGGCCGGGCTGCGGCCGATGGCTTCCGTGTTGGCCGCGCTCGACGGTCCTGAGCCGTGCCTGTTCGTGGCCGAGCCGGAGCAGCCGGGGCGCTGCGAGCAGTTGGCCCGGGTGCTGGCCGACCGCAGGGCGGTGCTGGGGCCGACCGTGCCGGTCACGCAGGCCGGGCAGTCGCTGCGCTGGGCCCGTACCGTCGTGGCGAAGGGGGCCGCCCAGGCCGGGATGCGGCGCTGCGACGGGCAGCTCTCCTCCGTACTGCTGCTGGGCGACGAGGAGTTGGTGCGGTTGCTGGCCGCGCGTCGGCTCGCGCCGTTGGACGGGCTGACCGCGAAGCGTCGGCGGCGGTTGGAGGAGACCCTGCTGGTCTGGCTGGAGAGCAGCCGGGGGAGCGCCCCCGAGGTCGCCGAGCGGCTCGGGCTGCATCCGCAGACCGCGCGGCAGCGGATGCGCAGGATCGAGGAGTTGTTCGGCCCGGCCCTGGCCGATCCGGACGCCCGCTTCGAGATCGAACTCGCACTGCGCGGGCGCGAGCTGGCGGCGGATCCCGCGGTACCGCGGGACGCGGAGTAGGCGGCAGGGCCGCGGGGCCGCAGGGCACGGGGTACCGCACGGGACGCGGGGCAGACCGCGCTGGACGCGGAACAGCAGGCGGAGCAAGCAAGCCAGCACAGGCCAGCAGAACAGCAAGCAAGGCACGAGGCAGAGGGCCCGTCGTCGCTGCAGCGGCGCGGGCCCTCTTGGGTTGGTGCTGGGGAAGCCACCGGACGATCATGCGTCCTGACCGGGTCCGGTCAGGGGCTGGTGATCAATGGTTGGGATGTCAGACCGGGGTGACGTTCTCCGCCTGCGGGCCCTTCGGACCCTGCGTGACGTCGAACTCCACGGGCTGGTTCTCCTCAAGCGAGCGGAAGCCGCTCGCGTTGATGGCGGAGTAGTGGACGAAGACGTCGGGGCCGCCGCCGTCCTGGGCGATGAAGCCGAAGCCCTTCTCGGCGTTGAACCACTTGACGGTTCCGGTCGCCATACCGTTCTCCTTGCGAGGGACGTAAAGGACACCACACCTCGTGGTGCCCGGTCCGCTGCGCTGATCGCCCCGCCTTCAGGTACTTCTTCACAAAGCTCTGAAAACTACAGAAGCCCGCGGTCACATGCTCCGCAGGCTTGAGTACTGCATGGGAAATCAAACTGCAACTGCCGGAAACCCTAGCACGCAGTTCCGGGCCCGGCCAGGGACGATCTCGGCCCCCCGGTCTACTGTGCTGGTGTGGATACTTACACCGAGCGTGACGGCGGCTCCCACCAGGAGAACAGCCGTAGCCGACCCCGCGTGGGACACATCCAGTTCCTCAACTGTCTGCCGATCTACTGGGGCCTGGCACGCTCCGGGACCCTCTTCGACCTCGACCTCCACAAGGACACACCCGAGCGGCTGAGCGACGCCCTGGTCGCCGGTGATCTGGACATCTCCCCGATCACCTGCGTCGAGTACCTGCGCAACGCCGACCAGCTGGTGGTGATGCCGAACATCGCGGTGGGCAGCGACGGTCCGGTGCAGTCCTGTGTGATCGTCAGCCAGGTGCCGCTGGACCAGCTGGACGGCTGCAAGGTCGCCCTCGGCTCGACCAGCCGGACCTCCGTGCGGCTGGCGCAGCTGCTGCTGGCCGAGCAGTACGGGGTGCGTCCTGACTACTACACCTGCCCGCCCGACCTCGCCGTGATGATGCAGGAGGCGGACGCGGCCGTGCTCATCGGCGACGCCGCGCTCCGCGCCACCATGCACGACGGGCCCCGGCTCGGCCTGGACGTGCACGACCTCGGCGCGATGTGGAAGGACTGGACCGGGCTGCCCTTCGTCTTCGCGGTGTGGGCGGTCCGGCGCGACTTCCTGGCCCGCGAGCCGGAGACGGTCCGCGAGGTGCACCGTGCCTTCCTGGAGTCGCGCGACCTGTCCATGGCCGAGGTCGACAAGGTGGCCGAGCAGACCGCGCGCTGGGAGCTGTTCGACCAGGAGGTGCTGCGCACCTACTTCGCCGAGGCGCTGGACTTCTCCTTCGGCGAGCGGCAGCTGGCCGGGATGCGGGAGTTCGCCCGGCGGATCGGCGCGAGCACCGAGCACGTCGAGGTGCTGGAGGGCTGATCCGCCGGGAGTGCGCGGGAGCCGACGCGCTGGTACGGCTGACGGGGGTCCGCGCAGCGGCCATGATGTCGTGTCATGGAACCGTTGGGGGCGGGAGATCCGCGACAGATCGGCGCGTACAGACTGCTGGGGCGACTCGGCGCGGGCGGAATGGGCCGGGTCTACCTGGGCCGGACGGCGGGGGGCCGCACCGTCGCGGTGAAGCTGGTGCGCTCCGAACTGGCCGACGACACCGACTTCCGGGCCCGCTTCCGGCAGGAGGTCGCGGCGGCCCGACGGGTCGGCGGGGCCTGGACCGCGGCAGTGCTGGACGCCGACACCGAGAGCGAGCAGCCCTGGGTCGCCAGCGGCTATGTGGCAGGCCCTGGGCTCGATGCCGCGGTGCAGAAGTTCGGCGTGCTGCCGTCCGCGTCGGTGCGGATGCTGGGGGTCGGCCTCGCCGACTCACTGGCCGCGGTCCACGCGACCGGGCTGGTGCACCGCGACCTCAAGCCGTCCAACGTGCTGCTCACCCTGGACGGGCCGCGGCTGATCGACTTCGGCATCGCGCGGGCGATGGACTCGGCGACCGCGCTGACCCGGTCCGGCTACGTGGTCGGCTCGCCCGGCTACATGTCGCCGGAGCAGGGCGCGGGGGAGCAGGCGGGACCGCCCAGCGACGTGTTCTCGCTCGGCGGGGTGCTGGCCTTCGCGGCCACCGGGGTCGGGCCCTTCGGCGACAGCGTCAGCGCGCCGGTGCTGCTCTACCGGGTGATGCACGAGCCGCCGCGGCTGGACGGGATGGGCGGCGCGGACGGCTCGGACGGAGCAGACGGCTCGGACGCCTCGGTCGGCGCGGCCGATCAGGAGCTGCGCGCGATCGTCGAACGCTGCCTGGCGAAGCGGCCGGAGGACCGGCCGACACCGGCCGAGCTGCGGCAACTGCTGGGCGGGGTCGGCCCTTCGGACGGCTGGCTGCCGCCGCTGCTGGTCGCCTCGGTCGGCCGGGCCACCGCCGAGCTGCTCGACCTGGAGACGGTGGGCGAGCCCTTCCCGGGCGCGGGCCCGTGGCCGACGGACGGTGCGGGGTCGCACGGGTCGGGGTCGCACGGGTTGGGGCCGGGCGGGCCCGGGGCCTACGGATCGGGGCCGTCCGGGCCGGGGACGGGCGCGACCGGAGCGGGCTTCGGGCCCGCGCCGGTGATGGGCGGGACACCTGCCGGTGCGACCCCTGCTGGTGCCACCCCGGCGTACGGGTACGGTGCAGGCGGGGCCAGCGGCGTACCCGCCGCAGGCGGGACGGGTGGGTTCGCGCCTACGGACGCCCTGCCGGGCGGGTATCCGCCCCCGTACCCGCCCCAGACCCCGTACCCGCAGCAGCCCCCGACCCCGCCCTCCGCCGGGAACGGCCGACGGGTGGCGATCGGCGGGGCGGCCGTGCTGGTGCTACTCGCGGCTGTGCTGGTGCCGCTGCTGCTCAGCGACAAGGGGACGCCGTCGGCGAGCACCGGCGGGACCGGGGGGTCGAGCGCCCCGGTGATCCAGCAGGGCACCACCGCGCCCAGCGGCACCGGCACCACCACCGGCACAAGCACCGGCACCGGGACGGGAGGCGCCCCCGGCGCGGTGCCGTCGCCGCCTCCCGCGCCGTCACCCGGGCCGAGCAGCCCCAACGTCGTCCCGGCCGCCTTCCTCGGCACCTGGACCGCGGTGATGACCACCTCGGACGGGCTGCTCAGCGAGCCGACCACGATCACCATCCGGCCCGCAGCGGCCGGTGCCGAGAACACCACCAGCATCACCACGGTCACCGGCCTCAACGCGGCCTGTCTCGGCGGCGAGGTGATGGTGTCGTCGACCAAGACCTCGATCACCTTCAGCGACCGGCTGCTGCCCGGCAGCACGGCCGGACTCTGCTCGGCCGGCACCGGCACCCAGCTGTTCACGCTCAACCCGGACGGCACCCTGCACCACCGGGACGACGCCCCGGGCAGCGGCAACCCCAGCGGGGACTTCCGCAAGGTGAAGTGAGGGGCTGGCGTACGCTGAGCGCTGTCTGGGTTTCGCGACGGATTGTCGCGAACCTGCGACAGACCACCGTGACATGAGAGGACGCCCGAGGTGCTTGAGACCGCCCAGCCCCAGGAGACGGATCTGCAGGCTGTCCTCGACCGGGCCGCCGCCGGAGGGCGGATCACGCCGGAGGAGGCGCTGGAGATCTACCGCAGCGCCCCGCTGCACGCCCTCGGCCGGGCCGCCGACGCCGCGCGCCGCCGCCGGTACGCCGGGACCGAGCACATCGCGACGTACATCATCGAACGCAACATCAACTACACCAACGTCTGCGTCACCGCCTGCAAGTTCTGTGCCTTCTACGCGGCCCCCAAGGACGTGGAGAAGGGCTGGTCCCGCGACCTGGAGGAGATCCTCCGGCGCTGCGCGGAGACGGTCGAGCTCGGCGGCACCCAGATCATGTTCCAGGGCGGGCACCACCCCGACTACGGCGTGGAGTACTACGAGCGGGCCTTCTCGGCGATCAAGAAGGACTTCCCGCAGCTGGTGATCCACTCGCTCGGCGCGTCCGAGATCGAGCACATGTCGCGGATCTCCGGGGTGACCGCCGAGGAGGCGATCCGCCGGATCCACGCGGCCGGGCTCGACTCCTTCGCCGGTGCCGGCGCCGAACTGCTGCCGGAGCGCCCGCGCAAGGCCATCGCGCCGCTCAAGGAGTCCGGCGAGCGCTGGCTGGAGATCATGGAGATCGCGCACGGCCTGGGCGTCGAGTCCACCTCCACCATGCTGATGGGCACCGGCGAGACCAACGCCGAGCGGATCGAGCACCTGCGGATGATCCGCGACGTGCAGGACCGCACCGGCGGCTTCCGCGCCTTCATCCCGTACACCTACCAGCCCGAGAACAACCACCTCAAGGGCCGCACCCAGGCCACGCTGTTCGAGTACCTGCGGCTGATCGCGGTGGCCCGGCTGTTCCTCGACAACGTCGCGCACATCCAGGGCTCCTGGCTGACCGTCGGCAAGGAGATGGGGCAGCTGACGCTGCACTACGGCGCGGACGACCTGGGCTCGGTGATGCTGGAGGAGAACGTGGTCTCCTCGGCCGGGGCCAAGCACCGCTCCAACCGGATGGAGCTGATCAACCTGATCCGCTCGGCCGGCCGGGTCCCGGCCCAGCGCGCCACCACCTACGAGCACCTGGTGATCCACGACGACCCGGCGAACGACCCGGTCAACGACCACGCGTACTCGCACATCGCGTCCACCGCGATCAGCGGGGGCACCGCGCACCCGGAGCTGAAGCTCCTCAACGCCAACTGACGCCGCGTTGCTGACTCTTCACATCGGCGCGGACCAAGGCGTGCTGGTGGACGGCGAACTGGTGGCCGCGGTCGGCCCGGCCGCGGAGCTGGAGGCGGCGTACCCGGCGGTCCGGGTGCGCCGTTGGCGCGGCACGCTCGGGCCCGGACGGCTGCACCGGGGGCCGCTGCCGGACGCGCCCAGCGCGCGCGAGCGGGTGCACGCCCTGCTTCGCACCGGTGCGACCGCGGCCTGCCCCGAGCACCTCGCCGACCCGGAGCTGCGCACCGCCGCGAGCCGCAACGGTCTCGCGGTCGCCGACCGTGATCCGGTGCTGGCCGTGGGCGGCCGGGCGGACCTGGCGGTGTTCGCCGAGGACGGCGCGTGCCTGGCCACGGTCCTCGGCGGACGGCTGGTGCACCGCCGGGCGTGAGCCCGGTCCACGGCAAGACCCGCGGTCCTTCCGGCGGGGCCGTGTGCACCGGGATGAGCGGGCTGTGTACGAGCGTGGACAATGGGGTGCGTGACCCGAGCCTCCCTGGACAAGCAGCCGCACGAAGTCGCCTCGATGTTCGACGACGTGGCGGCCAAGTACGACCTCACCAACGACGTGCTCTCGCTGGGCCAGGCCCGGCTCTGGCGTAAGGCCGTCGCCCGCGCGGTGGACGCCCGGCCGGGCGACCGGGTGCTGGACCTTGCCGCCGGGACGGCGACCTCGTCGCTGCCCTTCGCCGAGGCCGGGGCGACCGTCGTGCCCTGCGACTTCTCGCTCGGGATGCTGCGCGAGGGCAAGCGCCGACACCCCGAACTGCCGCTTACCGCGGGGGACGCGACCCGGCTGCCGTTCGCCGACGGCGTGTTCGACGCCGTCACCATCTCCTTCGGCCTGCGCAACGTCCAGGACACCGACGCCGCGCTGCGCGAGCTGCTCCGGGTCACCCGGCCCGGCGGCCGGGTGGTCATCTGCGAGTTCAGCCACCCCACCTGGGCGCCGTTCCGCACCGTCTACACCGAGTACCTGATGCGCGCGTTGCCCCCGGCGGCCACCGCGGTCAGCAGCAACCCCGACGCGTACGTCTACCTCGCCGACTCCATCCGGGCCTGGCCGGACCAGCCCGCGCTGGCGGCCCGGCTGCAGCAGGCGGGCTGGTCCAGGGTCGCCTGGCGCAACCTCACCGGCGGCATCGTCGCCCTGCACCGCGGCACCCGCGCCTGAGGCCGGGGCCTGAGGTCGAACGCTGAGGCCAAGCCCTGAAGCCGAGCCCTGAGGCCGAGGGTCGACGGCTCCTAGGAACGGGCCGACCCCTCCGGCCAGATCCGGTGGACGTAGGTGCCCCGGGCCTCGGCGCGGGCGACCGCGTCGGCGATGCCGTCGTCCGGGCCGCCGTCCCAGACCGCGACGAGTTCGTCGACCAGGCTGAGCAGCGAGTCGGTGGGGTCGAGGCCGGGTGCCAGCCGGTGCACCGCGCGGGCCTGTCGCAGCAGCGGCGCGGCGGAGGGCGCGGTCGGTGCGCCGATCGCCTCCAGCACTCCGCCGTGCTCCAGGACCGCGCTGGCGAACCAGGTCTCCGGACCCTCGCCGAGCGGGCTGACGCCGACCAGGCCGTAGGTCTGGTAGCCGGTCACCAGCTTCCACAGTTCGCCGCGGACCAGCATCTCGGTGATCTCCGACAGGTCGCGGTGACCCGTGACTCCGATGTGCATCAACGCTCCCGGGTGATCTAGGTGGGGGATCCGGTTCAGGGTAGGGGTATCTCCTAGACTGCGCAGTGGCCCCCGTGTGGGCTGCCGTGCGTTCCCCACGAGAGCAGCAGGAGTCCAGGTGTCGCAGGTGTCGCAGGTGACCCAGCAGGCCGCAGCCGTCGAGGCGGAAGCCGACGTGATCGTCGTCGGGGCCGGCCCGGCGGGCGCGACCACGGCGTACCACCTGGCTCGGGCCGGTCTTGAGGTGCTGCTGCTGGAGAAGGCGCAGTTCCCCCGGGAGAAGGTGTGCGGGGACGGGCTGACCCCGCGCGCCACCAAGCAGTTGGTGGACATGGGGATCGACATCTCCGAGGAGGCCGGCTGGCTGCGCAACAAGGGCCTGCGGATCATCGGCGGCGGGGTGCGGCTGGAACTGGACTGGCCGGAGCTGGCGAGCTTCCCGGACTACGGCCTGGTCCGCAAGCGCGCCGACTTCGACGAACTGCTGGCGAGCCAGGCCGAGAAGGCCGGCGCCAAGCTGCACCAGCTCTGCAACGTCACCGGCCCGGTGCTGGACGAGCGGACCGGACGGATCGTCGGCGTGACCGCCAGGCTGGGCGAGGCTGCGACATCCAAAGACAGGCGCGAAGTCACCTTCCGGGCGCCGCTGGTGGTCGCCGCGGACGGCAACTCCACCCGGCTCTCCCTGGCCATGGGCCTGCACCGGCGCGAGGACCGGCCGATGGGCGTCGCCTACCGCACCTACTTCAACTCGCCGCGCAGCGACGACGACTACCTGGAGTCCTGGCTGGAGCTGTGGGACCGGCGCGGCGGCCAGGAGAAGCTGCTGCCCGGCTACGGCTGGATCTTCGGCATGGGCGACGGCACCAGCAACGTCGGCCTGGGGCTGCTGAACACCACCAAGTCGTTCAAGGACATCGACTACCGCGACCTGCTCAGGGTCTGGTGCGCGGGGATGCCCGAGGAGTGGGGCTACACCCCCGAGAACATGACCGAGCCGATCCGCGGGGCCGCCCTGCCGATGGCCTTCAACCGACAGCCGCACTACACCCGGGGCTTCCTGCTGGTCGGCGACGCGGGCGGGATGGTCAACCCGTTCAACGGCGAGGGCATCGCCTATGCGATGGAATCCGGCCAGATCGCGGCCGGGGTGATCGTCCAGGCGCTGGCCCGGCAGACCGACCTGGGGCGGGAGCGGGCGCTCGAGGCGTATCCGAAGATCCTCAAGGAGGTCTACGGCGGGTACTACTCGCTGGGGCGCGGCTTCGTGAAGGCGATCGGCAACCCGCTGGTGATGCGGATGGCGGCGCAGCACGGGCTGACCCACCCGGTGCTGATGAAGTTCGTCCTCAAGCTGCTGGCGAACCTGACCGACCCGCAGGGCGGCGACGCGATGGACCGGATCATCAACGGCCTGGCCAAGGTGGCCCCCAGGGCCTGATCCCGACAGGCAGTAGGACGGAACGGCGCGGACCGAGGAGACTCCGGCCGCGCCGTTCCGCGTCTGCGCGGGGACGCCGTCAACGCTCCTGCTCCGGAGCCACCCGGTCGTGGCCGGAATCCAATAACACGGGTGTCGTTCCCCGGCAAAACTTGCTTCGGACTGTCGTCGGATGCTAGTTCCCGGGCCGCTGACCTGCGTTGTCAGTGGCAGGGTCTACGGTTTGTGAACGGAGGCACACGCCCTGTGGCTGATTTTGCCCGTTCATTACTTCATGATCATTCATCAGGTGGCGTAGATCACATTGAAGGGGCTGACACCCGTGTCGCAGATCACATGCGAACGGGCATAGGATGCAGCCGTCTTGGGGGCTTGTGAACTGCCTCACATGAGGTGATCACGCTCCCGAGCTGTACGGACTAGCAGTCACCGACAGGGAAGTCGGAACGGACTGACGCCTGGGAGGTCGTTCGGTATGAACGCATATGCGCCGATTCTGGTACTTGGCGCCCTCGCGGCTGCCTTCGCAGTCGGCTCCGTGGCGATGGCCGCGCTGACCGGCCCGAAGCGGTACAACCGCGCCAAATTGGACGCCTACGAGTGCGGGATCGAGCCGACGCCGCAGCCGGAGGGCGGCGGGCGCTTCCCGATCAAGTACTACCTGACGGCGATGCTCTTCATCGTCTTCGACATCGAGATCGTCTTCCTCTACCCCTGGGCCGTCTCCTTCGACTCCCTGGGGATCTTCGGCCTGGTCGAGATGGTGCTGTTCATCGCCACCGTCTTCGTCGCCTACGCCTACGTCTGGCGGCGCGGGGGCCTGGAGTGGGACTGACCGGCTGTCGCCGTCGCACGACCATCACCACCACGTCCACCGAGAGCTGAGAGGACACCGGATGGGTATCGAGGAGAAGCTGCCCGGGGGCTTCCTGCTCACCTCGGTCGAGCAGGCCGCCGGGTGGGTGCGGAAGAGTTCGCTCTTCCCGGCCACCTTCGGACTCGCCTGCTGCGCCATCGAGATGATGACGACCGGCGCCGGCCGCTACGACCTGGCCCGCTTCGGCATGGAGGTCTTCCGGGGCTCCCCGCGCCAGGCCGACCTGATGATCGTGGCCGGCCGGGTGAGCCAGAAGATGGCCCCGGTGGTCCGCCAGGTCTACGACCAGATGGCCAACCCCAAGTGGGTCATCTCGATGGGCGTCTGCGCCTCGTCGGGCGGGATGTTCAACAACTACGCGATCGTCCAGGGCGTCGACCACGTGATCCCGGTCGACATCTACCTGCCCGGCTGTCCGCCGCGGCCGGAGATGCTGATGGACGCGATCCTCAAGCTGCACGAGCAGATCCGCCACGAGAAGCTCGGCGTCCAGAAGGCCAGGGCGCAGGAGGAAGCGGAGCGGCAGGCGCTGCAGGCGGTCCCGACGATCGAGATGAAGGGGCTGCTCCGGTGAGCGACAACCAGGACGACAGCCAGGAAGGCGGCGTGCCGACCCCGCGCCCCGGAGCCACCGAGCTTGAGGTCGTCGGCGTCCGGCACGGCATGTTCGGCGGCGCCAACCCCAGTGAGCACAGCGGCGTCGGCGCCCCCAGCGGCGACACCTCCGGCTACGGCCGGCTGGTCAGCCCGATCGTGCTGCCGGGACCGACCCCCCGCCCGTACGGGCACGGCTGGTTCGACGAGGTGGCGGACGAGTTCGAGGGCGCGCTGGAGGAGCAGGACCTGCTCCCCGGCACGGTGATCGAGAAGACCGTGGTCGAGCACGGCGAGCTCACCTTCCACGTCCGCCGCGAGCACCTGGTCGCGGTGATGCGGACGCTGCGGGACGACCCGGCGCTGCGGTTCGAGCTGTGCACCGGCGTCAGCGGGGTGCACTACCCCGGCGACAAGGGCCGGGAGCTGCACGCGGTCTACCACCTGCGCTCGCTCACCCACACCCGGCTGATCCGGGTGGAGACCTCGGCCCCGGACGACGACCCGCACATCCCGTCCACCTTCGCGGTCTACCCGACCAACGACTGGCACGAGCGGGAGACCTACGACTTCTTCGGCATCGTCTTCGACGGCCACCCGGCGCTCACCCGGATCATGATGCCGGACGACTGGCTGGGCCACCCGCAGCGCAAGGACTACCCCCTCGGCGGGATCGCCGTCGAGTACAAGGGCGCGCAGATCCCGGCTCCCGACCAGCGGAGGTCGTACAACTGATGACGACTCAACACACGGAGGCCCCGGGCCGGGAGACCACCGAGGGCAAGGTCTACACCGTCACCGGTGGCGACTGGGACGAGGTCGTGGCGGCGGCGGCGAAGGCCGACGACGAGCGCATCATCGTCAACATGGGTCCGCAGCACCCGTCCACGCACGGCGTGCTGCGGCTGATCCTGGAGATCGACGGCGAGACGGTCACCGAGGCCAGGTGCGGGATCGGCTACCTGCACACCGGCATCGAGAAGAACATGGAGTTCAGGAACTGGACCCAGGGTTCGACCTTCGTGACCCGGATGGACTACCTGACCCCGCTGTTCAACGAGACCGCCTACTGCCTGGCGGTCGAGCGGCTGCTCGGCATCACCGAGGACATCCCGGAGCGGGCGACCGTGATCCGGGTGCTGATGATGGAGCTCAACCGGATCTCCTCGCACCTGGTCTGCCTGGCCACCGGCGGCATGGAGATCGGCTCCACCACGCTGATGATCTATGGCTTCCGTGACCGGGAGATCATCCTCGACATCTTCGAGCTGGTCACCGGTCTGCGGATGAACCACGCCTACGTCCGCCCCGGCGGCCTGGCGCAGGATCTGCCGCCCGGCGCGATGGACCAGATCCGCGAGGGCGTGAAGACGCTGCGCTCGCGGATGCACGAGTACGACAAGCTGGCCACCAACAACCCGGTGTTCAAGGCCCGGTTGGTGGACGTCGGCTACCTGGACCTGGCCGGCTGCATGGCGCTCGGCGCGACCGGCCCGATCCTGCGCTCCACCGGCCTGCCGCACGACCTGCGCAAGTCCGACCCGTACTGCGGCTACGAGCAGTACGAGTTCGAGGTGCCGACCGCCGACAGTTGCGATTCCTACGGCCGGTTCCTGATCCGGCTGGCCGAGATGGAGCAGTCGCTGCGGATCGTCGAGCAGTGCCTGGACCAGCTGCGCGGCGGCGCCGGGGCGGTCATGGTCGCGGACAAGAAGATCGCTTGGCCCGCGCAGCTGTCGCTGGGCCCGGACGGCATGGGCAACTCCCTCGACCACATCCGCACCATCATGGGCGAGTCGATGGAAGCCCTGATCCACCACTTCAAGCTGGTCACCGAGGGCTTCCACGTCCCGGCCGGACAGGCCTACGTCGCGGTGGAGTCGCCCAAGGGCGAGCTGGGGGTGCACGTCGTCAGCGACGGCGGGACGCGCCCGTACCGGGTGCACTTCCGCGACCCCAGCTTCACGAACCTGCAGTCGATGGCGGCGATGTGCGAGGGCGGACAGGTCGCGGACGTCATCGTCGCGGTGGCCGGGATCGACCCGGTGATGGGAGGCGTGGACCGATGACTGCATCACAGGAGCCGACCCTGCTCGGGTTGCCCGAGCTGCCGGCCAAGGCGTTCCCGGCCGAGGCGCGGACCAGGCTGGACCCGGACGCGGCCGAGCTGATCGGCCGCTACCCGGACAGCCGCTCCGCGCTGCTGCCGCTGCTGCACCTGGTGCAGGCCGAGGAGGGATTCGTCAGCAAGACCGGGATCCGGTACTGCGCCGAGCAGTTGGGTCTCACCACGGCCGAGGTCACCGCGGTCGCCACCTTCTACACCATGTACCGGCGCCGCCCGGCCGGCGAGTACCACGTGGGTGTGTGCACCAACACCCTGTGCGCGGTGCTCGGCGGCGACCAGATCTTCGCCGAGCTGCAGCAGCACCTGGGCATCGGCAACAACGAGACCACCGAGGACGGCGCGATCTCGCTGGAGCACATCGAGTGCAACGCCGCCTGCGACTACGCGCCGGTGGTGATGGTGAACTGGGAGTTCTTCGACAACCAGACCCCGGACAGCGCCCGGCAGCTGGTCGACGACCTGCGCGCGGGCGGCCAGGACGTCCGGCCCACCCGCGGCGCCAAGCTGTGCGGCTTCCGCGACACCGCCCGGATCCTGGCCGGCTTCCCGGACGAGCGCGAGGGCGCGGTGCACGAGTCCGGCGCCGGCGGCGCGGCCACCATGGCCGGCCTGCGGCTGGCCCGCGGCGAGACCCTGCCGGGGACGGCCGCCGCCCGCGTGGTCGCCCCGCGGCACGAGGGGTCCACCGCGTCGGCCGAGACCCCGGCCGCGACGGCGTCGCCCGGCCCGGAGCAGACCCCCAGCGCGCACGACGCCGACACCCCCGCCCAGACCGCAGCCTCCGACCCGGCCCACTCGGCCGGACCCGTCGGCGACGCGGACCCCGCCGCCCCGGAAGGAGACGCGGAGTGACCGCCGAGCACCCGGAGAAGCTGCTCTCCCCGGTCCTGTCCGACAGCTGGGACGACGACCGTCCCTGGACCCTGGACACCTACCGCCGCCACGACGGTTACAAGGGCCTGCACGAGGCCCTGCGGATGGACCCGGACGCGGTGATCGCGCTGGTCAAGGACGCCGGGCTGCGCGGTCGCGGCGGCGCCGGGTTCCCCACCGGGATGAAGTGGCAGTTCATCCCGCAGGGCGACGGCAAGCCGCACTACCTGGTGGTGAACGCGGACGAGTCCGAGCCCGGCACCTGCAAGGACATCCCGCTGCTGTTCGCCAACCCGCACGTGCTGATCGAGGGCATGGTGATCGCCAGCTACGCGATCCGCTGCAGCCACGCCTTCATCTACCTGCGCGGCGAGACCGTCCCGGTGCTGCGCCGGCTGCAGGCCGCCGTGGCCGAGGCGTACCAGGCCGGATACCTCGGCAAGGACGTCCTCGGCTCCGGCTTCGACCTGGACATCACCGTCCACGCCGGGGCCGGCGCCTACATCTGCGGCGAGGAGACGGCGCTGCTGGACTCGTTGGAGGGGCGCCGCGGCCAGCCCCGGCTGCGTCCGCCGTTCCCGGCCATCGCCGGGCTCTACGCCTGCCCGACCGTGGTCAACAACGTCGAGTCGATCGCCTCGGTGCCCAGCATCCTGCACCGGGGCAAGGAGTGGTTCCGGAGCATGGGCAGCGAGAAGTCGCCCGGCTTCACCCTCTACTCGCTCTCCGGCCACGTCACCAACCCCGGCCAGTACGAGGCCCCGCTCGGGGTGACCCTGCGTCAACTGCTGGACATGACCGGCGGGGTGCGCGAGGGCCACCGGCTGAAGTTCTGGACTCCCGGCGGCTCCTCCACCCCGATGTTCACCGACCAGCACCTCGACGTCCCGCTGGACTACGAGGGCGTCGCCGCGGCCGGGTCGATGCTCGGCACCAAGGCGCTGCAGGTCTTCGACGAGACCACCTGCGTGGTCCGCGCGGTGACCCGGTGGACCGAGTTCTACGCGCACGAGTCCTGCGGCAAGTGCACCCCCTGCCGTGAGGGCACCTACTGGCTGGTCCAGCTGCTGCGCCGGATCGAGGACGGCAAGGGCGTCGAGGGCGACCTCGAGAAGCTCAACGACATCGCCGACAACATCAACGGCAAGTCCTTCTGCGCCCTCGGCGACGGCGCCGCCAGCCCGATCTTCTCCTCGCTGCAGTACTTCCGCGAGGAGTACGAGCAGCACCTCCGCGAGGGCCGCTGCCCGTTCGACCCGGCCGCCTCCACGGTCTGGGCCGACGACGCCCGCGGCCCGCGCGGCCACGTACCCACCCACACCACCGCCCAGGAGAAGGGGGTGCTCGCATGACGACAGTGGCCAACACCCCCGGGACGCCGGCGGCTCCACCACCCGAGGAGCTGCTCGCCGTCACCATCGACGGCGTGCAGGTGCACGTGCCCAAGGGCACCCTCATCATCCGCGCCGCCGAACTGGTCGGCGTCCAGGTCCCGCGCTTCTGCGACCACCCGCTGCTGGACCCGGTCGGGGCCTGCCGCCAGTGCATCGTCGAGGTCGAGGGCCAGCGCAAGCCGGTCGCGTCCTGCACCATGACGGTCACCGACGGCATGGTGGTCCGCACCCAGCTCAGCTCGCCGGTCGCCGAGAAGGCGCAGCACGGCGTGATGGAGCTGCTGCTGATCAACCACCCGCTGGACTGCCCGGTCTGCGACAAGGGCGGCGAGTGCCCGCTGCAGAACCAGGCGCTGTCGCACGGCCAGTCCGACAGCCGGTTCGAGGGCGTCAAGCGAACCTACGAGAAGCCGATGCCGATCAGCACCCAGGTGCTGCTGGACCGCGAGCGCTGTGTGCTGTGTGCGCGCTGCACCCGGTTCAGCGAGCAGATCGCCGGCGACCCGTTCATCGAGCTGCTGGAGCGCGGCGCGCTGGAGCAGGTCGGCATCGGCGACGGGGACGACTTCCGCTCCTACTTCTCCGGCAACACCATCCAGATCTGCCCGGTGGGCGCGCTGACCTCGGCCGCCTACCGGTTCCGCTCGCGCCCGTTCGACCTGGTCTCCTCGCCCGGCGTGTGCGAGCACTGCTCGTCCGGCTGCGCGATCCGCACCGACCACCGGCGCGGCAAGGTGATGCGCCGGCTGGCCGGTGACGACCCGTCGGTGAACGAGGAGTGGTCCTGCGACAAGGGCCGCTTCGGCTTCCGCTACGCGCAGTCGCGGGAGCGGCTGGAGACCCCGCTGGTCCGCGGCGCGGACGGCGAACTGGCCCCGGCCTCCTGGCCGGAGGCGCTGCGGGCCGCCGCGGCCGGGCTGGTCAGGGGCCGGACCGGGGTGCTGGTCGGCGGCCGTTCCACGGTCGAGGACGCCTACGCCTACGCCAAGTTCGCCCGGCTCGCGCTGGGCACCAACGACGTGGACTTCCGGGCCCGGGTGCACAGCGCGGAGGAGGCCGACTTCCTGGCCGCCGCGGTCGCCGGGCACGGCGTCGACCTGGACGGCACCGGCCCCGGCTACCAGGACCTGGAGGCCGCCCCGGCGGCGCTGCTGGTCGGCTTCGAGCCGGAGGAGGAGTCGCCGATCGTCTTCCTGCGGCTCCGCAAGGCCGCCAGGACCAAGCAGCTCAAGGTCTACTCGGTGGCCGCGTACGCCAGCCGCGGGCTGGCCAAGCTCGGCGGGCGGCTGCTCCCGGCGGCCCCCGGCACCGAGGCGGAGTGGCTGGAGGCCCTGGCCGACGGCGACCCGCTGGACGGGGACGCGGGCGCGGCCGCCGCCGCGCTGCGCGAGCCCGGCGCGGTGCTGATCGTCGGCGAGCGGCTGGCCGGGGTCCCCGGCGCGCTGAGCGCCGCGGTCCGGCTGGCCCGCAGCACCGGGGCCCGGCTGGCCTGGATTCCGCGCCGGGCCGGGGAGCGCGGTGCGGTCGAGGCCGGCGCGCTGCCGGGCCTGCTGCCCGGCGGACGCCCGGTCACCGAGCCGGAGAGCCGGGCGCAGACGGCGGCGGTCTGGGGCGTCGCCCCGGAGCAGCTGCCCGCGCGCTTCGGCCGCGACACCACCGGCATCCTCACCGCCGCGGCCAACGGCGACCTGGACGCGCTGCTGGTCGGCGGGGTGGACCCGGCCGACCTGGCCGATCCGGCCGCCGCCGAGGCGGCGCTGGACCGGGTCGGCTTCGTGGTCAGCCTGGAGCTGCGGCCCTCCGCGGTCACCGACCGGGCCGACGTGGTCCTGCCGGTCGCCGCGGTGGCCGAGAAGGCCGGTACCTTCCTGGACTGGGAGGGCCGGGTCCGGCTGTTCGAGCCCGCGCTGAAGGCCGACCAGCTGACCCGCCGTCACCTGTCCAGCGACCTGCGGGTGCTGCAGATGCTGGCGGACGCCCTGGGCGTGCCGCTGGGCCTGCCGGACACCACTGCCGCCCGCCGCGAGCTGGACGCCCTGGGCGGCTGGACCGGCGAGCGGGCCGAGGCCCCGTCCGAGCCGGCCCGGCCGCTGCCGCGGCCGACCGCGGGCGAGGCGGTGCTCGGCGGCTGGCGCCAACTGCTGGACCACGGCTCGCTGCAGGACGGCGACACCGCGCTGGCCGGCACCCGGCACCCGGCGGTCGCCCGGCTCTCGCCGGCCACCGCCGCCGAGGTCGGCATCGCCGAGGGCGCGCCGCTCACCGTCTCCGGACCGGCCGGCACGGTCACGCTGCCGCTGGTGCTCACCCCCGACCTGCCCGACCGGGTGGTCTGGATCCCGCTCAACTCCACCCCCGGCGGCGCGTTCCGCGCCCTCGGCGCGGTGCCCGGCCGGGTGGTGGGCCTCAGCCAGGCCGCCGCGCAGCCCGGGGCCGCCGCTGACCCCCTGGCCCCGGCGCTGCGTGGAACCCACGACCCCGCCACCACTTACGAAGGGGGCAACTGATGGCCCCGCAGGGAGTTCTCCTCGCCAGTGAGGACCTGACGGTGTTCGGGACCGACCCGTGGTGGATGGTCCTCCTCAAGGCGGTGTTCTGCTTCGCCTTCCTGCTGGTGACCGTGCTGGTGGCGATCGTCTGGGAGCGCAAGGTCGTCGCCTGGATGCAGCTGCGGATCGGCCCCAACCGGCACGGCCCCTGGGGCATGCTGCAGAGCCTCGCCGACGGCGTGAAGCTCGCGCTCAAGGAAGACCTGGTGGTGACCGCCTCCGACAAGGTGGTGTTCATCCTGGCACCGGTGATCTCGGCGATCCCGGCCTTCCTGGCGGTCGCGGTGATCCCGTTCGGCCCGGCCGACCACGAGATCAGCATCTTCGGCACCCGCACCACCATGCAGCTGACCGACCTGCCGGTGGCGATGCTCTACATCCTCGCCGCCGCCTCGGTCGGGGTGTACGGCATCGTGCTGGCGGGCTGGGCCTCCGGCTCGACCTACCCGCTGCTCGGCGGGCTGCGCTCGGCCGCGCAGGTGATCTCCTACGAGATCGCCATGGGCCTGTCCTTCGCGGCGGTGTTCATCTACTCCGGGACGATGTCGACCTCCGGCATCGTCGACGCGCAGGCGCACACCTGGTTCGTCTGCCTGCTGCCGGTCAGCTTCGTGATCTACATCATCTCGATGGTCGGTGAGACCAACCGCGCCCCCTTCGACCTCCCCGAGGCCGAGGGCGAGCTGGTCGGCGGCTTCAACACCGAGTACTCCTCGCTGAAGTTCGCGATGTTCATGCTGGCCGAGTACATCAACATGGTCACCGTCTCCGCGGTCGCCTCGGTGCTGTTCCTCGGCGGCTGGCGTGCCCCCTGGCCGATCAGCACCTTCTGGGCCGGGGCCAACCACGGCTGGTTCCCGATGATCTGGATCATCGTCAAGATCCAGCTGCTGCTGTTCTTCTTCATCTGGCTCCGCGGCACGCTGCCCCGGCTGCGCTACGACCAGTTCATGAAGCTGGGCTGGAAGGTCCTGATCCCGGTCTCGCTGGTCTGGCTGGTGATGGTCGCCACCTTCCGCGCGCTGCGGAACCAGGGCTACAGCTTCGGCCAGAACGCCCTGTACATCGGTGGCGCGGTGGTGGTCCTGCTGCTGCTCTCGATCCTCTGGGACTCGCTCCGCAGGAAGCCTGAGCCGGTCGCGGCAGCGGACCCGGCGGACTTCGACCCGATGGCGGGCGGCTTCCCCGTCCCGCCGCTGCCGGGCCAGCAGCTGCCGCCGGTCCCGCGCCGGCGCTCCCGTACCGAGGAAACCGTTGCAGCTCTGAAGGGAGCGGATGACGATGCCTGACATGTTGGGACCGGCCGCAGGCTTCGGCGTGACCTTCACGGCCATGTTCAAGAAGCGGCTCACCGAGCAGTACCCGGAGTACAAGAAGCCCACCGCGCCCCGCTTCCACGGCCGGCACCAGCTCAACCGGCACCCGGACGGGCTGGAGAAGTGCGTCGGCTGCGAGCTGTGCGCCTGGGCCTGCCCGGCGGACGCGATCTACGTCGAGGGCGCCGACAACACCGACGAGGAGCGCTACTCCCCGGGGGAGCGCTACGGCCGGGTCTACCAGATCAACTACGCCCGCTGCATCCTCTGCGGGCTCTGCATCGAAGCCTGCCCGACCAGGGCTCTGACCATGACCAACGAGTACGAGCTCGCCGACAGCAGCCGCGAGTCGCTGATCTTCACCAAGGAGCAGCTGCTCGCGGGCCTGACCGAGGGCATGGTCGACTCGCCGCACTCGATCTTCCCGGGCACCGACGAGGGCGACTACTACCGGGGCCTGGTCACCGAGGCCGCCCCGGGCACGGTCCGTCAGGTCGCGGTCAGCAAGGGCGAGACCGCCCCCGACACAGAGGAGGCGACCGCATGACGGCGCTCGCCACCCCCCTCACCGGGGCCGCGTCCACCGGGGAGGCGGTCCAGTTCTGGATCCTCGCGGTGATCGCGGTCGCCGGGGCGCTGGGCATGGTGCTCTGCCGCAAGGCGGTGCACTCGGCGCTCTGCCTGGCCGGGACGATGATCGCGCTGGCGGTCTGCTACATGGCCGAGGGCGCGGTCTTCCTGGGCATCGTCCAGATCGTGGTCTACACCGGCGCGATCATGATGCTGTTCCTGTTCGTGGTGATGCTGGTCGGCGTCTCCGGCGAGGACACCGTGAAGGACGCGCTCAAGGGCCAGCGGATCGCCGCCGTGGTCGCCGGGATCGGCTTCGGCGTGCTGCTCTGCGCCGGGATCGTCAACGCCAAGCTGCGCACCTTCACCGGCACCGGCGCGGCCAACGCCAAGGCCGGCGGCAACGTCCAGGGCCTGGCCGTGCTGATCTTCACCAAGTACGTCTGGGCCTTCGAGGTCACCGGCGCGCTGCTGATCACCGCCGCGATCGGGGCCATGGTGCTGACGCACCGTGAGCACACCGAGGAGCGGCAGAGCCAGCGCGAGCTGGCCGAGCAGCGGGTCCGGCTGGGCACCCAGGTCACCCCGCTGCCCGCGCCCGGCGTCTACGCCCGGCACAACGCGGTGGACGTGCCGGGGCTGCTGCCGGACGGCTCGCTGTCCGAGCTGTCGGTCAACCCGACGCTGCGGGCCCGCGGCCAGATGCGGGACGTCAGCGGGGACCTGGTGCACCGGATGGGCGAGCTGGAGCAGTCCACGGCCGGGTACCTCGGCCGCAAGACGCCGAAGCCGCGCACCAGCACCGAGCTGGCCAACATCAACACCCCTGCGGCGACGGTGGAGGAGAGCGAATGAACCCCGTCAACTACCTCTACCTGGCCGCGCTGCTGTTCACCATCGGCGCCACCGGCGTGCTGGTCCGGCGCAACGCGATCGTGCTGTTCATGTGCGTCGAGCTGATGCTGAACGCGTCCAACCTGGCCCTGGTCACCTTCTCCCGGCTGCACGGCAACCTGGACGGTCAGATCATCGCCTTCTTCACCATGGTGGTCGCCGCGGCCGAGGTCGTCGTCGGTCTCGCGATCATCGTGAGTGTCTTCCGCACCCGTCACTCGGCCTCGGTCGACGACACCAACCTCATGAAGCTGTAGCGGCGGAGGCTGACTGACCGTGGACAATCTCATCCCCGTACTGGTTGGGCTACCCCTGGCCGGAGCGACCGTGCTCCTGCTCGGCGGTCGCCGTCTGGACCGCTTCGGCCACTGGCTGGGCGTCCTCGCCTCCACCGCGTCCTTCGCCGTGGGGCTCGTGCTGTTCTTCTCGATGCTGGGGCGCTCGACCGACGCCCGGCCGATCCACAACCACCTCTTCACCTGGGTGCCGGTCGAGGGCTTCCAGGCGCAGGTCGGCTTCCAACTCGACCAGCTCTCGGTCGTCTTCGTGCTGCTGATCACCGGCGTGGGATCGCTGATCCACCTCTACTCGGTGGGCTACATGGCCCACGACGAGCGGCGGCGGCGCTTCTTCGCCTACCTGAACCTCTTCCTGGCGGCGATGCTGCTGCTGGTCCTGGCCGACAACTACCTGCTGCTGTACATGGGCTGGGAGGGCGTGGGCCTGGCCTCGTACCTGCTGATCGGGTTCTGGCAGCACAAGCCCAGCGCGGCCACCGCCGCCAAGAAGGCGTTCCTGGTCAACCGGGTCGGCGACATCGGCCTCTCGGTCGCGATCATGCTGATGTTCAGCACCTTCGGCAGCTTCGCCTTCGGCCCGGTGTTCGCCACCGCGCACACCGCCTCCCAGGCCACGCTGACCGGCATCGGGCTGATGCTGCTGCTGGCCGCCTGCGGCAAGTCGGCGCAGGTGCCGCTGCAGTCCTGGCTCGGGGACGCGATGGAGGGCCCGACCCCGGTCTCGGCCCTGATCCACGCGGCGACCATGGTCACCGCGGGCGTCTACCTGATCGTCCGCTCCAGCGCGATCTTCAACCTGGCGCCGACCGCCCAGCTGGCGACGGTGTGCGTGGGCGCGGTGACGCTGCTGTTCGGCGCCATCGTCGGTTGCGCCAAGGACGACATCAAGAAGGCGCTGGCCGGGTCGACCATGTCGCAGATCGGCTACATGGTGATGGCCGCCGGGCTCGGCCCGATCGGCTACGTCTTCGCGATCATGCACCTGGTCACCCACGGCTTCTTCAAGGCCGGCCTGTTCCTCGGGGCCGGCTCGGTGATGCACGGCATGAACGACGAGGTCGACATGCGCGCCTACGGCGGCCTGCGGAAGTACATGCCGCTGACCTTCGTCACCTTCGGCCTCGGCTACCTGGCGATCATCGGCTTCCCCGGCCTGTCCGGCTTCTACTCCAAGGACAAGATCATCGACGCGGCCTTCGGCCACGGCGGCGCCGAGGGCTGGATCCTCGGCACGGCCGCCCTGGTCGGCGCCGCGGTCACCGCGTTCTACATGACCCGGGTGATGCTGATGACCTTCTTCGGCGAGAAGCGCTGGGTCCCCGACGCCGAGGGCCATGAGCCGCATCCGCACGAGTCGCCGAAGACCATGGGCATCCCGATGGCGGTGCTGGCCGTCGGCTCGGTCTGCGCCGGCTTCCTGTTCAACTGGAACAGCTCCTTCGTGAAGTGGCTGACCCCGGTCACCGGCCATGAGGAGGGCAACTCCCCCCTCGGCTCGACCACGGTCTCGATCGTCACCATGGTGGTGATCGTCATCGGCGTCGCCATCGCCTGGCTGCTCTACGGACGGCAGCCGGTCCCGGCCACCGCGCCGGTCGGCTCGGCGCTCACCCGGGCCGCGCGCCGCGACCTGCTCCAGGACGACTTCAACCACGTGGTCCTGGTCGGCGGCGGCACCCACCTCACCCGCTTCCTGGTCTACCTGGACGCCAAGGGCTTCGACGGCATCGTCAACAGCGTGTCCGCCGCGGTCGGCGGCACGTCGGGGCGGATGCGCAAGCTCCAGAACGGCTATGTCCGCTCCTACGCGCTGTCGATGTTCGGCGGTGCGCTGGTGCTGGTCGCCACGACTCTCCTGATGAGGATGGCATGAGCTCCTTCCCTCTGCTCACCGTCGCGGCCGCGCTGCCCGCGGTCGGCGCGGTCCTCACCGCCGCGCTGCCCGCGGCTACCAGCGCCCGCCGACGCGACCTCAACAAGGCCGTGCCGCTGGGTCTTTCGGTGCTCACCCTGGTGCTGGCGGCGATCGTGGCGATCCGCTTCAAGCCCGGTGGCGCGCGCTACCAGATGACCGAGTACCACGCCTGGATCGCCGACTTCGGCGTCGGCTACAGCGTCGGCGTGGACGGGATCGCGGTGGTGCTGATCCTGCTCACCGCGGTGCTGGTGCCGATGGTGATGCTGGCCTCCTGGCACGACGCCGACCCGGCCTACCCTTCGCCCGACCACCACCCCTATCCGGGGGGCTCCGCCCCACTCCTTCCGATCAACGACCAGGGGACGTTCGAGCGCAGCCGCCGCACCCAGGGCTTCTTCGCGCTGATCCTGGCGGTGGAGGCGATGGTGATCCTCTCCTTCGAGGCCACCGACGTCTTCCTGTTCTACGTCTTCTTCGAAGCCATGCTGATCCCGATGTACTTCCTGATCGGCGGCTTCGGCGACCGCACCCACGGCGAGGACGCCCGCCAGCGCTCCTACGCCGCGGTGAAGTTCCTGCTCTACAACCTGCTCGGCGGCCTGATCATGCTGGCCGCGGTGATCGGCCTCTACGTCATCACCGCGCAGCAGGGCGTCGGCACCGGCGGCCACGGCAGCTTCGACCTCTCCACCATCACCCAGGCGCTGGCCTCCGGGAAGCTGCACTTCTCCGGCACCGCCGAGAACGCGCTGTTCCTGGGCTTCATGTTCGCCTTCGCAGTGAAGGCCCCGCTGTGGCCGTTCCACACCTGGCTGCCCAACGCCATGGGGGAGTCCACCGCCGGAGTCGCGGTGCTGATCACCGCGGTGGTCGACAAGGTCGGCACCTACGCGATGCTGCGGTTCTGCATCCAGCTGTTCCCGCAGGCCTCGAAGACCTTCGCCCCGGCGATCCTGGTGCTCTCGGTGATCGGGATCATCTACGGCGCGCTGCTGGCGGTGGGCCAGAAGGACATCAAGCGCCTGATCGCCTACGCCTCGCTGTCCCACTTCGGCTTCATCATCATGGGCATCTTCGCGATGACCAGCCAGGGCCAGTCCGGCGCGACCCTCTACATGGTCAACCACGGCATCTCCACCGCCGCGCTGCTGCTGGTGGTCGGCTTCCTGATGTCCCGTCGGGGCAGCAGGATGATCGCCGACTACGGCGGCGTGCAGAAGGTCGCCCCGGTGCTCGCCGGGACGTTCATGATCGGCGGCCTGGCCACCCTCTCGCTGCCCGGCCTGGCGCCGTTTGTCAGCGAGTTCCTGGTCCTGGTCGGCACCTTCACCCGCTACCCGGTGATCGGGATCGTCGCCACCGTGGGCATCGTCCTGGCCGCGCTCTACGTCCTGGTGCTCTACCAGCGCACGATGACCGGACCGGTGGCCCCCGCAGTGGCCGGCTTCAAGGACCTGAGGGCCCGTGAGCTGGTCGTGGTGACCCCGCTGATCGCGCTGCTGCTGCTGCTCGGCGTCTTCCCCAAGCCGATCACGAACATCATCAACCCGGCGGTCCGGGCCACCCTGTCCGACGTCCAGCGCACCGACCCGGCCCCGCCGCACCCGGCGCCGCTGGCGCAGTCGGCGTCCACCACTAACGGAGGTGGCCAGTGAGCGCCGCACCCACCGTCGTCCACAGCCTGTGGACGCTCGCCGCCGACACCAGCGGGACGGCGAGCATCCCGGCCCCGCACATCGAGTACTCCCAGCTGTCGCCGATGCTGATCGTCTTCGGCGCGGCGGCCCTGGGCATCCTGGCCGAGGCGTTCCTGCCCCGGCGGAACCGCTACTGGGCGCAGATCGGCATCGCGCTGGCCGGCCTGATCGCCTCGTTCGTGGCGATCGTGGTGCTCGCCGCCGACGGGTACGCCACCGACAAGGCGCACCTCGCTGCGATGGGCGCGGTCGCGGTCGACGGACCCTCGCTGTTCCTGGACGGCGTGATCCTGCTGGTCGCGGTCGTCGCGGTGCTGGGCTTCGCCGAGCGCAGGCTGGAACCGCGCTCCTCGACCGGCGCCGCGGTGGACGCCTTCGCCCCGCAGGCTGCGGCCGTCCCCGGCAGCGACGCGGAGAAGTCCGCCGTCCGCTCCGGCTTCGCCACCACCGAGGTCTTCCCGCTCACCATGTTCGCGGTCGGCGGGATGCTGCTGTTCCCGGCCGCGAGCGACCTGCTGACCATGTTCGTGGCGCTTGAGGTCTTCTCGCTGCCGCTCTACCTGCTCTGCGCGCTGGCCCGGCGCCGCCGGCTGCTCTCGCAGGAGGCGGCGGTGAAGTACTTCCTGCTCGGGGCGTTCTCCTCGGCCTTCTTCCTGTTCGGTCTGGCCCTGCTCTACGGCTACGCGGGCACGGTCTCGCTCGGCGGCATCGCCGACGTGGTCTCCGGCACCGCCGCGCCGACCCCGACGCTGGCCAACACCACCGGCAACGACGCGCTGCTGCTGATCGGCCTGGCCATGCTGGGCGTCGGCCTGCTGTTCAAGGTCGGCGCGGTCCCGTTCCACGCCTGGACCCCGGACGTCTACCAGGGCGCGCCGACCCCGGTCACCGGCTTCATGGCCTCGGCCACCAAGGTGGCCGGCTTCGGCGCGCTGCTGCGGCTGCTCTACGTGGCCTTCCCCGGCCTGACCTGGGACTGGCGCCCGGTGATGTGGGGTGTGGCGATCCTCACCATGACGGTCGGCGCGATCATCGCGGTCACCCAGACCGACGTGAAGCGGCTGCTCGCCTACTCCTCGATCGCGCACGCGGGGTTCATCCTCACCGGCGTGATCGCGATGGACAAGCAGGGCCTCGGGGCGGTGCTGTTCTACCTCGGCGCGTACTCCTTCGTGACCCTCGGCGCCTTCGCCGTGGTCACCCTGGTCCGCGACGCGGGCGGCGAGGCGACCCACCTCTCCCGCTGGGCCGGTCTGGGGCGGCGGTCGCCACTGGTCGCGGCGACCTTCGCGCTGTTTCTGCTGGCCTTCGCGGGCATCCCGCTGACCAGCGGATTCGCCGGGAAGTTCGCGGTCTTCCAGGCCGCGGCGGGCAGCGGGGCCACCCCGCTGGTGATCGTCGGTGTGCTGTCCTCGGCGGTCGCCGCGTTCTTCTACATCCGGGTGATCGTGCTGATGTTCTTCTCCGACCCGCAGCCCAACGGGCCCACGGTCGCGGTCCCCAGCGCCTTCACCGCCACCGCGATCGCCCTGGGCGTCCTGGTGACGCTGGGGCTGGGCATCCTGCCGCAGTACTTCCTGTACCTGGCCGACCAGGCGTCCCTGTTCGTCCGCTGAGGCGTGCTGCGCCTGCCCGGCACGCCGGGCAGGCGCAGTGATCGTCTGCCGACCGGATACGCTGCACAGGAAGGCTGCGGCAAGCCGCAACGAGCGACCGACCAGTGACAGGAGAGTTCCCGGTGACCGTCGTGGGGCCCTTCGGGCTGAGCGTGCTGGACCACGCGCTGGAAGCGGACGTCCAGATCGGCATCGCCGCCGTCGAACAGGCGCTGTGCGAGGCGACCAAGAGCGACGTCCCGTTCATCACGGTGACCGCCCAGCACCTCAAGGACGCCGGCGGCAAGCGGCTGCGTCCGCTGCTGGTGCTGCTTGCCGCGCAGTTCGGCGATCCCAACGCGCCCGGGGTGATCCCCTCCGCCGTGGTGGTCGAGCTCACCCACCTGGCCACGCTCTACCACGACGACGTGATGGACGAGGCGGCGATGCGGCGCGGCGCGCCCAGCGCCAACGCCCGCTGGGACAACTCGGTGGCCATCCTCACCGGCGACTTCCTGTTCTCCCGCGCGTCCAAGATCCTCGCCGACCTCGGCCCGGAGGCGGTCCGGCTGCAGGCCGATGCGTTCGAGCGGCTGGTGACCGGTCAGATCCTGGAGACCGCGGGCCCGCGCCCCGAGGACGACCCGGTCCAGCACTACCTGGACGTCATCTCCGGCAAGACCGGCTCGCTGATCGCCGTGGCCGGGCACCTCGGCGCGCTGACCGCGGGCGCGGACCGCTGGGTGGTCGAGATCGTCACCCAGTACGGCGAGCGGATCGGCAGCGCCTTCCAGATCGCCGACGACCTGCTGGACATCACCAGCGACAGCCACGAGTCCGGCAAGACCCCGGGCACCGACCTGCGCGAGGGCGTGCCGACGCTGCCGGTGCTGCTGCTGCACGCGTCCGCGCCGGACCCGTCCGTCCCGGGCGACCTGCGGCTGCGCGAGCTGCTCGGCCAGGGCTTCCCGGCCGACGACCCGACCGCCGACCGGCGGCACGCGGAGGCGCTGGCGCTGTTCCGGGCCCACCCGGCGCTGGCCGAGGCCCGCGAGGCCACCCTGCGCTACGCGGAGGAGGCCAGGGCGCTGCTCGCCCCGCTGCCGGACTGCCCGGCGAAGTCGGCCCTGGAGGGCCTCTGCGACGCGGTGGCGCTGCGCACCATGTAGTCACCGGACAGGTCGTCTGTGCGGCACCGGACAACAAGGGGGAGGGCGCGACGTGCTGAGGGTGGTCATCGCCGAGGATTCGGTGCTGCTGCGGGAGGGCCTGACCAGGCTGCTCACCGACCGCGGTCTTGAGGTGGTGGCCGGGGTCGGCGACGGCGAGGAGCTGCTCGCGGTGATCGGGCGGCTGGCCGCCGAGGCCGCTCTGCCGGACGTGGTGGTGGCCGACGTCCGGATGCCCCCGACCCACACCGACGAGGGCGTACGGGCCTGTGTGGAGCTGCGGAAGCGGCATCCCGGGGTGGGCACGCTGGTGCTGTCGCAGTACGTCGAGGAGCGCTACGCCTCCGAACTGCTGGCCGGTTCCACCCGCGGCGTCGGCTACCTGCTGAAGGACCGGGTCGCCGAGGTGCGCGAGTTCGTCGACGCGGTGCAGCGGGTGGCCCAGGGCGGGACGGCGCTGGACCCGGAGGTGGTGGCCCAGCTGCTCGGCCGCAGCCGCCGCCACGACGTCCTGGACGGGCTGACGCCGCGCGAGCGCGAGGTGCTCGGGCTGATGGCCGAGGGGCGCACCAACAGCGCCATCGCCAAGCAGCTGGTGGTCTCCGACGGCGCGGTGGAGAAGCACGTCAGCAATATCTTCATGAAGCTCGGGCTGACCCAGAGCTCGGACGACCACCGGCGCGTGCTGGCGGTGCTGACGCATCTGAACTCCTGATCCCCGCAGCCCTTCTGATGGATATTCAGATAATCTGAAAGTCGAGATCAGTGGGCTTGACGCGGCATCACCCCAGGCTCGAGCTTCCCGGCCTATGATGCCGAGGAGAGAGCGCAACGGCGGCGAGGGAGGCCCATTCCGGTGACCAGTCAGGTCGAGGTAGCGGAGTCCACGGACGGCGAGCCCGGCAAGCAGGTCCAGCAGCTCGACCGGGTGGTGATCCGCTTCGCGGGTGACTCCGGCGACGGGATGCAGCTGACCGGCGACCGGTTCACCACCGAGACGGCGGGGTTCGGCAACGACCTGTCCACGCTGCCCAACTTCCCGGCCGAGATCCGGGCCCCGGCAGGGACCCTGCCCGGCGTCTCCAGCTTCCAGCTGCACTTCGCCGACCACGACATCCTCACCCCGGGCGACGCCCCCGACGTGCTGGTGGCGATGAACCCGGCGGCGCTGATGGCGAATCTGGGCGACGTCCCGCGCGGCGCCGAACTCATCGTCAACACCGACGAGTTCACCAAGCGCGCGCTGGCCAAGGTGGGCTACGCGGCGGACCCGCTGGAGGACGGCTCGCTGGACGGCTACTCGGTGCACCGGGTCGCGCTGACCACGCTGACGGTGGAGGCGCTGAAGGACTCCGGGCTGGCCCGCAAGGACGCCGAGCGGGCCAAGAACATGTTCGCGCTGGGCCTGCTCAGCTGGATGTACCACCGCCCGACCGAGGGCACCGAGCGCTTCCTGCGCGCCAAGTTCGCCAAGAAGCCGGAGATCGCCGAGGCCAATGTGCTGGCCTTCAAGGCGGGCTGGAACTACGGCGAGACCACCGAGGACTTCGCGGTCTCCTACCAGGTCGCCCCGGCCAGCGCGGCCTTCCCGGCGGGCCGCTACCGCAACATCTCCGGGAACCTGGCGCTGTCCTACGGCCTGGTCGCGGCCTCGCGGCTGTCCGGGCTGCCGCTGTTCCTCGGCTCGTACCCGATCACCCCGGCCTCGGACATCCTGCACGAGCTGTCCAAGCACAAGAACTTCGGCGTGCGGACCTTCCAGGCCGAGGACGAGATCGCCGGGATCGGCGCGGCCCTGGGCGCGGCCTTCGGCGGCGCGCTGGGCGCGACCACCACCTCCGGCCCCGGGGTGGCGCTGAAGTCCGAGACCATCGGCCTCGCGGTGTCGCTGGAACTGCCGCTGCTGATCATCGACATCCAGCGCGGCGGCCCGTCCACCGGGCTGCCGACCAAGACCGAGCAGGCCGACCTGCTGCAGGCGATGTACGGCCGCAACGGCGAGGCGCCGGTGCCGGTGGTCGCCCCGGCCACCGCCGCGGACTGCTTCACCGCCGCGCTGGAGGCGGCCCGGATCGCGCTGACCTACCGCACCCCGGTGTTCCTGCTCTCGGACGGCTACCTGGCCAACGGCTCCGAGCCCTGGCGCATCCCTGAGCTGCCCGAACTGCCGGACCTGAGCGTGGAGTTCGCCACCGAGCCGAACCGTCCCGACGGCTCGTTCTGGCCCTACCTGCGCGATCCGCAGACCCTGGCCCGGCCCTGGGCGGTGCCCGGCACCCCGGGCCTGGAGCACCGGGTCGGCGGGATCGAGAAGCAGGACGGCACCGGCAACATCTCCTACGACCCGGCCAACCACGACCACATGGTCCGGACCCGGCAGGCCAAGGTGGACGGCATCGCCGTCCCCGGGCTGACCGTGGACGACCCGTCCGGCGCGGCCCGGCTGCTGGTGCTGGGCTGGGGCTCGACCTACGGCCCGATCGCGGCCGGGGTGCGCCGGATCCGGGCGGCCGGCGGTGAGGTGGCCCAGGCGCACCTGCGGCACCTCAACCCGTTCCCGGCCAACCTCGGCGAGATCCTGGCCCGCTACGACCGGGTGCTGGTGCCGGAGATGAACCTGGGCCAGCTGGCGCACCTGCTGCGGGCCAGGTACCTGGTCGACGTCCAGTCGTTCACCCAGGTCACCGGGCTGCCCTTCAAGGCCGAGCAGCTCGCCGACGCGCTGACCCTGCAACTGGCCCAACTTGCCGAAGGCGGACTGCGGTGATCGAGAACCCGTTGCTGAACCTGGTCCCCAAGGCCGCGGCCCTGCAGACCCTCAAGGACTTCAAGTCCGACCAGGAGGTCCGCTGGTGCCCCGGCTGCGGCGACTACGCCATCCTGGCCGCGGTGCAGTCCTTCCTGCCGGAGCTGGGCCTGGCCCGGGAGAACATCTGCTTCGTCTCCGGCATCGGCTGCTCCTCGCGGTTCCCGTACTACCTGAACACCTACGGGATACACTCGATCCACGGCCGGGCCCCGGCCATCGCCACCGGCCTGGCCGCCTCGCGCCCCGACCTGTCGGTGTGGGTGGTCACCGGCGACGGCGACGCGCTGTCGATCGGCGGCAACCACCTGATCCACGCCCTGCGCCGGAACGTCAACCTGAAGATCCTGCTGTTCAACAACCGGATCTACGGGCTGACCAAGGGCCAGTACTCGCCCACCAGCGAGATCGGGAAGATCACCAAGTCCACCCCGATGGGCTCGCTGGACGCGCCGTTCAATCCGCTCTCGCTGGCCGTCGGCGCCGAGGCGACCTTCGTCGCCAGGACCATCGACTCGGACCGCAAGCACCTGCAGTCGGTGCTGCGGGCGGCGGCCGAGCACCAGGGCACCGCGCTGGTGGAGATCTACCAGAACTGCAACATCTTCAACGACGACGCCTTCGAGGTGCTCAAGGACCCGGCCACCCGGGACATGGCGCTGATCCGGCTGGAGCACGGGCAGCCGGTCGTCTTCGGCGCCGAGGGCGGCGAGGGGGTCTTCCGCGACCCGGCCACCGGCGACCTGTCCACCGCCCCGGTCACCGACGCCAACCGGGCCGACGTGCTGGTCCACGACGCCCACGCGGCCAGCCCCACCACCGCCTTCGCGCTGACCCGGCTGGCGGACCAGGACACCCTGCACCACACCCCGATCGGCGTGCTGCGCAGCGTCCGGCGCCCGGTCTACGACCGGCAGATGGCGGAGCAGTTGGACGCCGCCGTCGCCCAGCGCGGCCCCGGCGACCTCGCCGCGCTGCTGACCGGGACCGACACCTGGACGGTGGGCTGACAGCACTGTTCCCGGTAAACGGGCATGACAGGAACCCGCCTCGCCCCTTACCGTCAGGGGCATGCAGGAGTCTGAGGCGCGCAGAGGGTTCTGGTTCGGGGTGGCGTCCTACGGGATGTGGGGGCTGTTCCCGCTCTACTGGCCGCTGCTCAAGCCGAGCGGCGCGGGGGAGATCCTGGCCAACCGGATGGTCTGGTCGCTGGTCGCGGTCGTCGTGATCCTCGCCGCTCAGCGGCACTGGGGCTGGATTCCTGCGTTGCTGCGGCAGCCGCGCAGGCTGGCGCTGATCGCGCTGGCCGCCGCGGTGATCTCGGTCAACTGGGGCGTCTACATCTGGGGCGTCAACAGCGACCACGTGGTCGAGACCTCGCTCGGCTACTTCATCAACCCGCTGGTCACCATCGCCTTCGGGGTGCTGGTGCTGCACGAGCGGCTGCGCCCGGCGCAGTGGGCCGCGGTCGCGGTCGGCGCGCTGGCGGTGCTGGTGCTGAGCATCGGCTACGGGCGCCTGCCGTGGATCGCGCTGACGCTGGCCTTCTCCTTCGGCAGCTACGGGCTGATCAAGAAGAAGGTGGGTCTGGGCGGCCTGGAGAGCCTGGCCGGGGAGACCGCGTTCCAGTTCCTGCCGGCCCTGGGCTTCCTGCTCTACCTGGCCACCACCGGCAGCGGCACCCTGGGCCGGACCGAGCCGGGCTCCTACGGCTGGGGGCACACCGTGCTGCTGGTGCTCTGCGGCGTGGTGACGGCGGTCCCGCTGCTGGCGTTCGGCGCGGCGGCGGTACGGGTGCCGCTGACCACGCTGGGCCTGTTGCAGTACCTGGCCCCGGTGTTCCAGTTCGGCCTGGGCATCGCGGTCTTCCACGAGCGGATGCCGCCGGCCCGGTGGGCCGGATTCGCCCTGGTCTGGGCCGCGTTGGCGCTGCTCAGCTGGGACGCACTGCGCACCGCGAGGGCCGCGGCGGCGGTCCGGGCTGCCGCGCCGTCGCCGACCGCAGGGCCGTCGGACGCCGTGCCGCTGGACGCGGCGTCGCCGACCGTCGTGCCGCCGACCGCCGCGCCGCAGGTCTTCGTGCTTCCGGAGGATCCGCGGGTGGGCTCCTGACAGCAGGCCCGCCCGCGGATCCTCCGGCCGTACCGGGGCCGGAGGCCGGACCCCGGCGTCAGACCTGCGCCAGCGGCGCGAACTTGGCCGCCGCGGCGACCAGCCCCTGCTGCAGCTTGGGCACGTTGTGGTCGCTCAGCCAGGCGGTCACTGCCGCGTCCACCGCCGCGTTCCACGCGCCCGAGGCGACCACGCCGTGGGTCAGCGAACCGGCCAGGATGTCCTTCTTCCACTCGTCCAGCGACCACTGGAGGTACGGGGAGAAGAGGGTGCGCTCGTCCGCGCCGACCGTGGCCCGCGGCGGGATCGCGCCCTTCACCGTGGTGAAGGAGTCCTGCCCGCTCAGGCTGCCGCAGGTCTTCAGCCAGGCGATGGTGGCGTCCCGGTCCTTGGCGCCCACCGGCAGGGTGAAGCAGTCGCAGGCGAAGAGGAAGGTGCCCGCGGTGCCGGGGACCGCGCACCAGGAGTAGTCGGTGCCCGGGGTGAGCTTCTGCGCCACGGTGAAGTTGGCCTCCACCCAGTCGCCCATGATCTGGTAGGCCGCCTTGCCGCCGCCGACCAGCCCGCAGACCTGGTCCCAGCCGGTGACGGTGCTGCCGGTGCCGGGGGCGTAGGTCATGATCTCGGCGAAGGTGTTCAGCGCGGTGGTCACCTTGGGGGTGTTCCAGTCCGCGCCCTTCTTCCACAGCGCCGCCCAGTCGTCCGCGCCGAGGGTGCTGACCAGCACCGTCTCCATGATGTGCTTCACCTGCCACTCCTGGCCCGGGTCCAGGGAGACGGCGAGGGGTATGACGTCCCCGGCCTTCTTCAGCTTGCGCAGGTTGCCGATGAACTCCGCCATCGAGGCGGGCTTGGCGCTGACCCCGTGCGCCGCGCAGACCTTGGGGTTGGACCAGAGGACGTTGATGTGGTGGGTGTCCACCGGCACCGAGTAGTACTTGCCGCCGCGCTGGATCAGCTTCAGCACCTTCTGGCTGAACTGGGTGTCCCAGCCCTCCTGCTTGTAGAGGAAGGAGACGTCCTCGATCTGGCCGGCCGTGATGTAGTCGCCGACCATCTGCCCGGCCTGGGCCTGGAAGGTGTCCGGCGGGTTCTTGGCCGCGAGGCGCTTGGCGAGCTCCGCCTTGGCCGCGTCGCCGCCACCGCCGACGACGGCCCGGTTGATGAACTTGATGTTGGGGTTCCCCTGGTTGAACACCGAGACCAGGGAGTCGAGCGCGGCCTTCTCACCGGGGTCGGTCCACCAGGAGAAGACTTCGAGCTGGCCCGGCGCGCCGTTGGCCCCGACCGCCGACTGGGAGTTGCTGCTGCAGGCCGAGAGCAGCCCGGTTCCCGCGGCGGCACCCGCGACCCCAGCGGCTGCAAGAAAGAAACGGCGGCTCATGGCCATGTGTGGATGTCTCCTGTCGTGCGTACGAACGTGCGGTGCCGCCTTTGCACTGAGGCGACACGGAGCAGCCCGTGCCGCCGCTCGGTCCTGGGACTGAGGGAGAGGGGGATCCACACGACCCGGCACGGATTACTGTCACACGTTCAGATGAATAGGCATCATCTGACAGTCCAACAAGGCTGTGCGTCAAGTCGGGATTCATTGAGCGAGACGGATTTCGGGAACATCTGGGATCCATTCACCGGGGGGATCGCCACCACTCCCAGTGGTGTAAGCAAAGAAGAGGGGCGTCCGTTACTCGGACGCCCCTCCCGGTGTCACTGCGTGACTGTCGCGCGGATCAGCCGCGCAGGTCAGACGCTACTTTCCGGCCGCCTGCTGGAGCAGCGCGGGAGTCACCGCGCCCGCGTAGACGGTGCCCTTGTCGGTGATCAGAACGTTCACCAGCTTGGTGGAGATCAACGTCCCGCCCGGCACCTGCTTGCCCAGGGCCTTGAGTCCGCTGATGTCGCTCGCCGGGCTCCCGGCCTTGCCGCCGCCCGTGGCCGGGGCGAACGAGTAGATCGTGCTCCAACCAGTGCCGATCGTCTTCTCGTTGCTGCCGATGTCGGAATTGCCGGTCTTCGCTCCCTTTTCGCCCAGGATGCCCTGCTGGCCCTTGTCGCCCTTCGCGGTGGCGGCGGAGTGGGACGGTGCGGCCTGCTCGGTCACCTTCGCGCCACTCGGCGGGGTGAAGGCGAAGGTGCTCGCCGCGGGTGTGGCGAAGGACACATGGGTGAAGGAGACATTGAGGATCGAGTCGCTGCCGTCCGCTGGGTTCACCCGCACCTGCAGCGGCATCCCGTTGGCGGCGTCGACCGCGATCCGGACCTCGCCCACGGTCGAGCCCGAGCCCTTCGGCTTCACGCTCAGCTCGTACACCGACTGGCCCGCCACCTTGGACGTCCCGGCCACCGAGACCGACGTGGACGGGCCGAGCGCCTTCAGCGCCTGCGCCGCGACCTGCTGCGGGTTGCTGAGCGGGCTGTCCGCTCCGGCCGCGCCGGCGTCGATCCCGGTCAGATGGGTCGCGGTGTTGCCCTGGGCGTCGTAGATCCAGGCCGAGCCGCCGTTGTGGACGGCAGTGAAGGCCGTGCCCGCGTCGGCGGAGGAGACCCGCTGCCGGTCCTGGCCGTCCGCGGCGATCTGGAAGCTGTGCTTGCCGCCGGACAGCAGCGCGATCAGCTGCTGCTCCGCGGCGGCCTGGGACGGGTCCGCCTTCGCGGAGCCGGCGCTGCCGCCCACGCCCGCGCCGGCGGCGCCGGACGGCAGCAGGCCGCTCAGCCCGGCCGGGAGGCCCAGGTCCACCGTCGCGGTGACATTGCCGGAGAAGGTCTGCACCTTCGAGGACAGCATCTTGGTCAGCAGCTGCTGGGCGGTCACCGACGGCAGGTCCTGGCTCGCGGCCAGGGCCGGCACCGCGACCACGCCGGCCGCGACCACAGCCGCGACCGCGGCCGGGACCAGCACCCGACGCCGACGGCCCAGCCCTGCCCGCGGAGCGGCGACCGGCTCGCCCGGCCGGTCGGCCTGCGCCCCGTATCCCTGGTCCTGGTCCGACTCGTTCGACATCTCCTGTGTCCCCTCGTACGTGGTGCCCGTCGGCCGCACCGCTCCCCTCGGCGGCCGCATGCCCTTCCCTGCTCTTCTCAATCCATTAGACGCCCGAACGGTTCCCGGTGGATCGCCCTCGCGGTGGAACTCCTCTCTCCGCCTCCCGGCGCAGCCGACCCTGAGACGGACTCAGGGTCGGTACGGGGCCGCCTCGTCTATCGTTCAGCACATGAAGGATCTGAGGGACCAGAGGGACGGCGCGCCGAGCGGGAACGCCATGCGCCGGGCGCTGCACCGGGCCGGCTCCGGGGTCGCCCTGGACACGGCCGAGGCCGCGGTGCTGCTCCAGGCCCGCGGCGAGGACCTGCGCGCCCTCTGCGCCACCGCGTCCCGGATCCGGGACGCCGGGCTGGCCGCGGCCGGACGCCCCGGCGTGGTCACCTACTCCAAGAAGGTCTTCGTCCCGCTCACCCGGCTGTGCCGGGACCGCTGCCACTACTGCACCTTCGTCACCGTACCGGGCAAGCTGCGGGCGGCCGGGCACGGGCTGTTCCTGTCCCCGGACGAGGTGCTGGAGATCGCCCGCCAGGGCGCGGCGCTGGGCTGCAAGGAGGCCCTGTTCACGCTGGGCGACCGCCCCGAGGACCGCTGGCCGGAGGCCCGGGAGTGGCTCGACGCGCACGGCTACGACGACACCCTGGCGTATGTCCGGGCGATGGCGGTCCGGGTGCTGGAGGAGATCGGGCTGCTGCCGCACCTGAACCCGGGGGTGCTGTCCTGGACGGACTTCCAGCGGCTGAAGCCGGTGGCGCCGTCGATGGGGATGATGCTGGAGACCACCGCGACCCGGCTCTGGTCCGAACCCGGCGGCCCGCACCACGGCTCGCCGGACAAGGAGCCGGCCGTGCGGCTGCGGGTGCTGGAGGACGCCGGGCGCTCCAACGTCCCGTTCACCAGCGGCATCCTGATCGGCATCGGCGAGACGCACGCCGAGCGGGCCGAGGCGCTGTTCGCGCTGCGGCGGATCGCCCGGCAGTACCACGGCCTGCAGGAGGTGATCGTGCAGAACTTCCGCGCCAAGCCGGACACCGCGATGCGGGCCGTGCCGGACGCGGAGTCGGAGGAGCTGGCGGCGACGATCGCGGTGGCGCGGGTGATCCTGGGCCCCTCGGCGCGGATCCAGGCCCCGCCGAACCTGGTCCCGGGATCGGCCGGCTCCGCCGCGGGCGAGTACGCGCTGATCATCGCGGCCGGGATCGACGACTGGGGCGGGGTCTCCCCGCTGACCCCGGACCACGTCAACCCCGAGCGTCCCTGGCCGCAGATCGACGACCTGGCCGCGCAGTGCGCCGCCAACGGCTTCCAGCTGCGCGAGCGGCTGACCGTCTACCCGGAGTACGTGCGGCACGGCGAGCCGTGGCTGGACCCGCGGATCCTGCCGCACGTCCGCGCCCTGGCCGATCCGGAGAGCGGGCTGGCCCGCCCGGATGCCGTGCCGGTGGGTCTGCCCTGGCAGGAGCCGGACCAGCCCTTCACCGCGGCCGGCCGCACCGAGCTGCACACCGAGGTCGACACCGAGGGCCGTACCGGCGACCGGCGCACCGACTTCGACGAGGTCTACGGCGACTGGGACGCCCTGCGGGAACAGGCCGCCGCGTCCGCCGCCCCGTCGCGCCTGGACGGTGACGTGCGCACCGCCCTGGCCGTGGCGGCCGACGACCCGCTGAAGCTGACGGACGATCAGGCCCTGGTGCTGTTCCACGCGGACGGCCCGGCCCTGGACGCGCTGACCGGGATCGCCGACGACGTCCGCCGCGCGGCGGTGGGCGACACCGTCACCTACTGCGTGACCCGGAACATCAACTTCACCAATGTCTGCTACACCGGCTGCCGGTTCTGCGCCTTCGCCCAGCGCCGCACCGACGCCGACGCCTACACCCTCTCCCTGGACCAGGTCGCCGACCGCGCCGCGCAGGCGTGGGAGGTGGGGGCGACCGAGGTGTGCATGCAGGGCGGCATCCATCCGGACCTGCCCGGCACCGCGTACTTCGACATCGCCCGCGCGGTCAGGGCCCGGGTGCCCGGCATCCACGTGCACGCGTTCTCCCCGATGGAGGTCGTCAACGGGGCCACCCGGACCGGCCTGTCCGTCCGCGACTGGCTCGCTCGGGCCAAGGAGGCCGGTCTCGACTCCATCCCCGGCACCGCCGCCGAGATCCTGGACGACGAGGTCCGCTGGATCCTGACCAAGGGCAAGCTCCCCACCGCCACCTGGATCGAGGTGGTCACCACCGCCCACGAACTCGGCCTGCGCTCCTCCTCCACCATGATGTACGGCCACGTCGACCAGCCCCGGCACTGGCTGGCCCACCTGCGCCTGCTGGCCCGGATCCAGGAGCGGACCGGCGGCTTCACCGAGTTCGTCACCCTGCCGTTCATCCACACCAACGCCCCGGTCTACCTGGCCGGCATCGCCCGCCCCGGCCCCACCCCCCGGGAGAACCGCGCCGTGGTCGCCATGGCCCGGCTGCTGCTGCACGAGCGCATCCCCAACATCCAGACCAGCTGGGTCAAGCTCGGCTCCGACGGCGCCGCCGAGATGCTCCGCTCCGGCGCCAACGACCTCGGCGGCACCCTGATGGAGGAGACCATCTCCCGGATGGCCGGCTCCGCCTACGGCAGCTACCAGTCCATCCAGGGCCTGGAGGCCATCGCCACCGCGGCCGGCCGCCCCTCCCGCCAGCGCACCACCACCTACGGCGAGGTCGGCCCGGAGCGCCGGGCGGCGGCCCTCGCCTCCGACGGACACCTCCCCGCGCTGCTCCCGGTGCTGGACTAGCCGCCGCCCCGGACCAGCCGCCCCGGCCGCCGCTGTCAGCGATCTGTCAGCGGCGGCCGGAGGCTGTCAGCGGGATGTCGGTGGGGCCTGGCACCTTGGTCCCCATGAAGCGAATCGACACGTACTCCGAATCCGGCCGCCCCGTGGCCGTGTCCGTGCGGGGACTGGTCAAGCACTACGGCGCGACCAAGGCCCTGGACGGCGTGGACCTCGACGTCCACGAGGGCACCGTGATGGGCGTCCTCGGTCCGAACGGCGCCGGGAAGACCACCCTCGTCCGCTGCCTGTCCACCCTGATCGAGCCGGACGCGGGCCGGGCCGTCGTCGCCGGGTACGACGTGGTCGAGCAGCCCCGGCAGCTGCGCCGGGTGATCGGCCTCACCGGGCAGTACGCCTCGGTCGACGAGAAGCTCTCCGGCCGCGAGAACCTGTACCTCATCGGCCGACTGCTCGACCTGCCCGGCAAGGAGGCCCGCTCCCGCGCGGACGCCCTGCTGGAGCGGTTCTCGCTGACCGACGCGGCCTCCCGTCCGGCCCGCACCTACTCCGGCGGCATGCGCCGCCGGCTCGACCTGGCCGCCTCCATGATCGGCCGCCCGCACGTCCTGTACCTGGACGAGCCCACCACCGGCCTCGACCCGCGCACCCGCAACGAGGTGTGGACCGAGGTCAAGGCCATGGTCCGGGACGGCGTGACGGTGCTGCTCACCACCCAGTACATGGAGGAGGCCGAGCAGCTGGCCTCCGAGCTGACCGTGATCGACCGCGGCAAGGTCATCGCCGGCGGCCGCACCGACGAGCTCAAGGCGAAGGTGGGCGGCCGGACCCTGCGGGTCCGCCCGGCCGACCCGCGGGAGCTGCACCCGCTGGCCGCCGCCCTGGACGAGCTGCGGTTCACCGGCTCCGGCACCAGCGTCGACGCCGAGTCCGGCGAGGTGCTGGTGCCGATCGTCAGCGACGAGCAGCTGACCACCGTGGTCGGCGCGGTCACCGCGCGCGGCCTCACCATCGGCTCGATCACCACCGAACTGCCCAGCCTGGACGAAGTGTTCCTGTCCCTCACCGGCCAGAAGGCGTCCGCCGCACCGGACGCCAGGCCCGAGCTCACGGAGGTCGCCGTATGAGCGCCGCCACCCTCTCCCCCCTGGCCCCCACCATCACCATCGAGGCCGACCCGAAGATCGGCCTGCGCGGCCACCTGCGCCACACCGGGGCGCTGATCCGCCGCAACCTGCTGTGGATCAAGCAGGACCCGGAGTCGATGATGGACGCGGTGCTGATGCCGGTCATCTTCACGCTGCTCTTCGTCTACGTCTTCGGCGGCTCCATCGGCCAGGCGCTCGGCGGCGGCCAGGCGGCGTACGTCCAGTACGTGATCCCCGGCATGATCGCGATGATGAGCATGAACATCGCGCAGGGCGTCGGCACCGGCTTCAACGAGGACTTCAACAAGGGCATCATGGACCGCTTCCGGTCCCTGCCCATCGGACGCGGCTCGGTCCTGGTCGCGAAGATCGCGGTGGAGCTGATCCGGCTCCTGGTCGCCACCACGGTGGTCATGGTCATCGCGCTGCTGGTGGGCTTCCATGTGAACGGCCACTGGGGCGGTCTGCTGGCCTCGCTCGGGCTGACCGCGCTGTTCGGCTCCGCCATCATGTGGATCTTCCTGGTGCTCGGCGTGACCATGAAGAACGCCCAGTCGGTCCAGGCGATGGGCTTCCTGGTGATGATGCCGCTGCAGTTCGGCTCGTCGATCTTCGCGCCGACCAGCTCGATGCCGGGCTGGCTGAGCGCCTTCACCAAGTACAACCCCATGTCCGGTCTGGCCGACACCGCCCGCGGGCTGATGACCGGCGGCCCGATCGCGCACGGCATGACCGTGACGCTGGTCTGGACCGTGGGCCTCACCGTGGTCATGGCGCCGATCGCGATCCGCAAGTTCACCCGGAAGACCTGAGCCCGCCGACCGGGGGCAGGGCGGGCCGGGACAGTAGTCTCGGCCCTATGCCCTATGCCGTCGACTTCGTGAACGTGTCCACCGTCGGCCTGGAATCGTCCCCGGTCTCCGGGGCCCTGGCCGGGCTGCGCGCCAACGAGGCGCGCTACTACAAGAACAAGTACGACCACGTCTTCACCGTCAGCGCGGCGGAGGAGGAGCCCGAGACGCTCGCCTGGGTGAACCGCGTCCTCGCCGAGGAACGCGGCATCGTCTTCGCCGCCCGCCCGCTGGAGGTCACCTCCTTCGAGGTGGACGGCCTGCGGATGGCCTATGTGTTCTACGAGTCCGGCCTGGCGGTGAACGTGATGTACAGCGTCGAGGCCGGGGGGAAGCGCGCCGTCGGGTTCAAGCTCGCCGAGGGCATGGACGTCCCCGAGGAGCTGGCCCCGCGCTTCAAGTTCGCGCGGCAGAAGTCGAAGCTGGCCGGGGAGATCCGCGGCTCCTTCTTCGTGGTCAAGGGCGAGTACTGAGCGAGCAGGGGTCCGCGCCGCGCTGTCCGCGGCCCGAACCCCTGCTGAGTGCTTCTCCCGACGGGTCGTCCTAGTCCGTGGCGATGGCCTTCAGGACGTTCATCCGTCCGGCCCGGAAGGCCGGGAACAGCGCGGCCAGCAGGCCTACCACCGCGGAGCCGAGGAAGACCACGCCGATGGTGCTCCAGGGGATGCTGAGCACGCCCAGTCCGGCCAGGGCCAGCAGCTTCTGCGCCGCGATGCCCCAGCCCAGGCCCAGGGCCACCCCCAGGACCGCGCCGAACAGGGCGATGACCACCGACTCCAGCCGGACCATCCGGCGCAGCTGGCGCCGGGAGAGCCCGATGGCCCGCATCAGCCCGATCTCACGGGTGCGTTCGACCACGGACAGGGCGAGGGTGTTCACCACGCCCAGGACCGCGACCACGATGGCGAGCGCCAGCAGCGCGTAGATCATGTTGAGCAGCTGGTCCAGCTGCTGCTTGATCATGCTCTTGTACTCGGCCTGGTCCCTGACCTTGATCTGCGGGTAGTCGGCGGTGGCCGCCTTGAGCGCCGCCGCGGCCTGGGTCTGCTGACCCGGGTCGGCCGCCGCGAACATCATGTCGTTCGCCGGGAACGTGGCGCTGGGCAGGTACTTCTTCGCCTCGGCGATGCTGGTGTACATCGCGCCCTTGTCGAAGACCGTGTCGTCGGAGGTGATCGCCCGGACCGTGAGCCGGGCCGTGCTGCCGCCGGTGAAGGCGACGCTGAGGCGGTCGCCGAGGGTGACGTGGTGGGTGGTGGCCCAGCCCTCGGGCACCGACATGGCGCCCGGCGCGTAGGCGTCGATCAGCCGTCCCCGCACGGTCTTGGCCTGGAGGTCGTCGGTGTAGGACGGGGTGGCCGCGGCCAGCTGGGTCTTGTCCCTGCTGCCGTCGGGGGCGGTGACCGTCGCGGCCACGTCGGTGCGGTCGGTGACGTGGGACAGGTGCCCCGCGGCGTGGATCGCCCTGGCCGCGGCCGGGCTGATCGGGTTGCCGTTGCCGGACTGGATGATGAAGTCGGCGCCGACGGACTTGTCCATCTGCGAGGTCGCCGAGGCGACCATGGAGTTGCCGACCACCGACAGCCCGGCGACCAGCGCCAGGCCGACCATCAGCGCGGCGGCGGTGGCCCCGGTACGGCGCGGGTTGCGCAGCGCGTTGCGCTCGGCGAGCCGGCCGACCGGGCCGAACATCCGCAGCGTGAACGTGCCCAGGACCCGCACCACGAGCCCGGCCAGCAGCGGCCCGACCACCACGAACCCGACCAGGGTCAGCAGCACGCCGACCGCGAGCAGCCCGGAGCCCTTGCCGGTGCTGGTGGAGGCGGCGGCCAGGGCGAGGGCGCTCCCGCCGCCCGCGGTGAGCAGCACGCCGAGCGCTGCGCGGACCCGTCCGGCGCGGGCGTCGGCCGGGGTCCCGGCGTCGCGCATGGCGGCCATCGGGGAGATCGCGCCGGCCCTGCGGGCGGGCAGCATCGCGGAGACCACGGTCACCACCACGCCGACGGCCAGGCCGATCAGCGGGGTGGCCGCCTTGACGGTCAGGTCGGCGGTGTTCAGGTGCATCCCCAGCGCGCCCATGAGCTTGATCAGGCCCACCGCGAGGCCGATGCCCGCGCCGATGCCCGCCACCGAGCCGACGAGGCCGAGCAGCACCGCCTCCACCAGCACCGAGCGGTTGACCTGCCGTCGGCTCGCGCCGAGGGCGCGCATCAGCCCGATCTCCCGGGTGCGCTGGGCGACCAGCATGGAGAAGGTGTTGACGATCAGGAAGACGCCCACCAGCACGGCGATCCCGGCGAAGCCGAGCAGCACGTACTTCATCGGGTTGAGGAAGGAGCCGATGTCCTGCTGGTTCTGGGCCGTCAGTTCGGCGGCGGTCTGCACCTGGTAGCCGTGGCCGCCGCCGAGGGCCTGGTCGACCCGCGCCTTGAGCTGGTCGTCGCTGACGCCGGGCGCGGCGTCCAGGGCGTAGTCGGTGTAGGCGTCGTGGGAGCCGAGCAGCACCTGCTGGGCGGTGGCGGTGTCCAGGTAGACCACGGCCGCGCCCGGGTTGGTGGTCTTGAAGGTGGCGATGCCGCTGACGGTCACCTTGGTGTCGCCGGGTCCGGCGATGACCCGCAGGGTGTCGCCGATGCCCAGGTGGTGCTTGGCCGCGGTGTCGGCGTCGAGCACGGCCTCATCGGGCCGGGCCGGGGCGTGTCCTGAGGTGATGGTGACGGCCTTGGTCTGGGTCGGGTTCCAGTTGCCGACGATGGTCGGGGCGCCGGTGCTGGAGCCGATGTCCTGGTTGCGGCTGTCGGCGACGGTGGCCTGCTGGCTGCTGACCTCGGGCACCACCCCGGCCACGCCGGGGACCGCCGCCAGTCGGGCCTGCAGCGACGCGGGAAGGCTGTCCGGGGTCCCGGTCTGCTGCGGGTTGTCGACCTTCGGCGGGCTGACGGTGACGTCGGAGGAGGTGGTCGCGAACAGCTTGTCGAAGGTGGCGTTCATGGTGTCGGTGAACACCAGCGTCCCGCAGACGAAGGCCACGGACAGCAGCACGGCGACCGCGGACAGGGCCATCCGGCCCTTGTGCGCGAGGAAGTTGCGCAGCGAGGCGCGCAGCACGGTCATGACGTCCTGCCCCGGGAGTCGAAGGACTTCATCCGCTCCAGCACGGCGTCGGCGGTCGGGGTGATCATCTCGTCGACGATCCGGCCGTCGGCGAGGTAGAGCACCCGGTCCGCGTAGGAGGCGGCGACCGGGTCATGGGTCACCATGACGATGGTCTGGCCGAGGGCGTCGACCGAGTGCCGCAGGAAGCCGAGGATCTCGGCGCCGGCCCGGGAGTCCAGGTTCCCGGTCGGCTCGTCCCCGAAGATGATCTCGGGCCGGTCGGCCAGGGCGCGGGCCACCGCGACCCGCTGCTGCTGGCCCCCGGACAGCTGAGCCGGGCGGTGCTTGAGCCGTCCGGCCAGCCCCACCGTCTCCACCACGCGGTCCAGCCAGGCGCGGTCGGGGGTGCGTCCGGCGATGTCCATCGGCAGGGTGATGTTCTCCAGCGCGGTCAGCGTGGGCAGCAGGTTGAACGCCTGGAAGACGAAGCCGATGCTGTCCCGGCGGAGCCGGGTCAGCCGCTTGTCCCGGAGCTTGGTGATCTCGGTGTCGCCCACCCAGATCTCCCCGGCGGAGGCGGTGTCGAGACCGGCCAGGCAGTGCATCAGGGTGGACTTGCCGGAGCCCGACGGGCCCATGATCGCGGTGAACTGCCCGCGCGGGATGTCGACGTCCACGGCGTCCAGCGCGACCACCCGGGTCTCGCCGCTGCCGTACGCCTTGGTGAGCCCCCGTGCGCGGGCCGCGAACAGTGAGCGCGATCCGCTGCCCTGGGCCGTGGGACTGGATAGGGACGTGGTCACTGGGTTTCTCCTGAGGCTTGGCGCGGACGTGCGTCCTGGTGTCTCCACCCTGCTGGAGCGGGCCGGGCGGAACCATGGGGCAGGTCACCGGGTCCGGGGTGGGGATAGCCCCACCCCCGGTCCCCGTCATCCCTGAGATGTACGCGGGCTCCGCTCTGGAGCTGACGTGCCGCGGAGCCGGAGGGCGCTACTGTCGCCGCGTCGAAGCGTCGGGGCAGGTTCCTGCGAGAGGGTGTAGCAGTCATGATCGAGGCATCAGGCCTCACCAAGAGATACGGCGACCGGTTGGCGGTGGACCAGCTGACGTTCGCCGTGCGGCCGGGGCAGGTGACGGGCTTCCTGGGGCCGAACGGCGCCGGCAAGTCGACCACGATGCGCATGATCCTGGGCCTGGACGCCCCGACCGCGGGCACCGTCACCATCGACGGCAAGCCGCTCGCGGCGATGGCGCATCCGATGCGCGAGGTGGGCGCGCTGCTGGACGCCAAGGCGATCCACGGCGGGCGCTCGGCCTACCACCACCTGCTGTGCCTGGCGCAGACCAACAACCTGCCCAAGGGCCGGGTCGCGGAGGTCCTGGAGCTGGTCGGCCTGAGCGAGGTCGCGCGGAAGCGGTCCAAGGGCTTCTCGCTCGGCATGGGCCAGCGGCTGGGCATAGCCGCGGCGTTGCTGGGGGACCCCAAGGTGCTGATGTTCGACGAGCCGGTGAACGGCCTGGACCCGGAGGGCATCCTCTGGATCAGGAACCTGATGAAGGGGCTCGCCGGGGAGGGCCGCACGGTCTTCGTCTCCAGCCACCTGATGTCGGAGATGGAGAACACCGCCGACCACCTGATCGTCATCGGCCAGGGCCGGCTGATCTCGGACTGCACGGTGCAGGAGTTCATCGACCGCAACTCCGCGCTCAAGGTCAGGGTGCGCACCAATGATCCGGCGAAGCTCGCGGAGCTGGCGGGCTCGGCCGGCGGCCGAGCCGAGCCGGGCGAGGGCGGGGCGCTGCTGGTCAGCGGGCTCGACCTGACCCGGATCGGTGACCTCGCGTTCGACAACGGCATCAGGATCCACGAACTCTCGCCGCTCCAGGCCTCTTTGGAGCAGGCGTTCATGGAACTGACAAAGGACAGCGTGGAGTTCCACGCGACGGTCCCGATGGCGCAGGGCGCCTCGCGGGACGGAAAGGTCGAGGCCGGATCATGACGACTCTCACTGCCGTCGGCCTTCCGCCGGCCACCGGCCGGGCCGGTTTCGGCGGGGCCCTGCGCTCCGAGTGGACCAAGATCCGCTCGGTCCGGTCCACGGTGTGGACCCTGCTGGCGACCGCGATCGTCACCATCGGCATCAGCACCCTGTTCGCCTGGGGCACCTCGCGCCACGCGAACGCCGGGGACCTGGCGTCGTTCGACCCGGTCCGCAACGCGATGTTCGGCATCGTGTTCGGGCAGCTCGTCATCGTGGTGATCGGCTCGATGACGATGTCCAGCGAGTACGCCACCGGGATGATCCGCACCTCGCTGACGTCGATGCCGCGCCGCGGCGTCGTCTACGGCGCCAAGCTGGCCGTCTTCACCGGCGTGGCCCTGGTCACCGGCCTGTTCTGCAGCTTCACCTCGTTCTTCATCGGCCAGGCCTTCTTCGGCAAGGTCACCGTGCACGACTTCCGCGGCCCGGCCGGCCCGCAGGGCCCGGGGCCCGGCGGCCGTGAGATCGACACGGTCCACGACCTGTCGACCACCCTCGGCTCGCCGCACGTGCTGCAGGCGGTGATCGGCGGCGGCCTCTACCTCGCCGTCAGCGGCCTGCTCGCCTTCGGCCTGGCGGCACTGCTCCGGCACACGGCCGGCGCCATCACCGCGGCCATCGGCCTGCTGTTCGTGACCTTCATCATGGCGCAGTTCATGCCCTCGGACTGGGCCGTGCACGTCGACAAGTGGGTCCCGTTCTTCGCCGGCGGTCAGCTGTGGGGCCTGCACAAGCTCGGCGACGACACGGTCCCGATGCTCGCCCCGTGGACCGGCTTCGCCGTCTTCACCGGGTACGCGGCTGTCGTGATCATCGCCGGCGCCGTCCTGTTCAAGAAGCGCGACGCCTGACCCAGGACCGGCCGGCGGGGGGTGAGGTCAACCCGCACCCCCCGCCGCTCGGTTGACCGGCCGTCAGGCCGGCGTCTCGCGGAGGTTTCGCTCGATCTGCTCCAGGCTGCGGCCCTTGGTCTCCGGCACCAGCCACTTGGTGAGCAGGAACAGCAGCAGGTTGATCCCGGCGAAGACGTACATGGAGTTCCCGAGGCCGAGATGGTTGTGGTCGGACATGATCGGGAAGACCGCGGTGATGACGCCGGTCGCGGCCCAGAGCACCACCGCGCCGACGCCCATGCCCGCGCCGCGCGCCTTCAGCGGGAAGACCTCGGCCATCATCACCCACACCACCGCGCCCCAGCCCAGCTCGTAGCCGGCCAGGTAGAGCACCAGCAGCACCACGGCCAGCGTGCCCAGGGTGTCCTTGTCGTGGACGTTGAGGACCACCCAGCCGGTCGCGGCCAGGGTGACCACCATCACCGCGTTGCCGATCAGCAGCAGCGGCTTGCGGCCCCAGCGGTCGACCACGAAGACCACCCAGGCGGTGAAGGCCAGCTTGGTGACGCCCAGGATGATCGCGGACAGCAGCGCGGTGTTGGCGGTGAAGCCGAGTGAGATCAGCATGGTCGGGAAGTAGGCGTTGATCGCGTTGACGCCGCTGAACTGCTGCCCCACGGCCAGCAGCAGCGCCACGAACAGCATCGGGCGGACCCACGTCCGGCCCAGGTCGCGGACCCGGTAGGCCTGCTCGCCGTCGAGCCGGATGATGTCGCGGATGGACGCGACCTCGGCGTCGATGTCGTCCCCGTCCGCGCTGTGGGTGCTTGCCAGCACCGCGCGGGCCTCCGCCTCCCGCCCGGTGTTGAGCAGCCAGCGCGGGGTCTCCGGAAGGAAGTTCAGCCCGACCACCAGCACCGCGGCCGGGACGATCGCGCCGACGAACATCCAGCGCCAGAGGTGGTCCGGCTGCAGCCAGTAGCTGACCAGGAAGGCGATCAGGATGCCGCTGACGATGAAGATCTGGTTCAACGCGCCCATGGCGCCGCGGATCCGGCTCGGGGCCAGCTCGGAGATGTAGGTCGGCACGGTGGCCGAGGACAGGCCGATGCCGAGGCCGAGCACGGTGCGGAAGCCCACCAGCGCCCCGAAGCCGGGCGCCAGGGCGCAGGCGACGGTGGCGACGATGACCACGCCGCCGGCCGCCATGATGGTGCGGCGGCGGCCGACCCGGCCGGTCAGCCGGGCGGCGAGCCCGGCGCCGACCATGGCGCCGACCGAGAGGCTGGCGGTGAGCACGCCCTTGCCGAAGCCGTCCAGGTTCCAGGCCTTGGAGATCACCACCAGGATGCCGGAGATGATGCCGAGGTCGTAGCCGAAGAGGATGCCGCCCAGCGCTCCGAAGAAGTAGAGGACGGCGGGGTTGATTCTGCGCAGGGCTGCCGGCGGTGCTGTTGCTGCGGTTTGCGTCATGGCGAAGCGCCTCGTCTCGTGGACGTACCGGGGTGGTGGTCGTAGCGCGCTTCGCAGGACCGAACCGCTCCGGGTGCCGCCCACGGATTGAAGCGCGGACATGACCAGCGGTCAAGAGTTCGCGTTCACATCCGGGATCGCCGAAGGTGATGAGTTGTCAGGATACAGCTGGTTTGAGGTGATTCAGATGTTCACAAGCCTGAACCTCGATCTACATGCGGAACGATTTTACTATTCCTTGACCTTCGCGACGATTGCTTGAACCACCGGCCGCTCCCCACCATGAACACACGCTTCGCCAGGACCGACCCCCCGACCGGAAGGAGACGCGGCGCCCTACTCGTAGCGGTACTTCAGCGACTCCGCCTCCGCCTGCTCGATGTCGGCGATGGTCAGCTCGGGCATCCGCAGCTGGGCCAGGGTCACCTCGGCCGAGCTGGGCTGGGCGTCCGCGGGCAGCCACTTCTCCGGCTGCCAGGCCCCGCTGCGCAGCAGCGACTTGGGACAGTGCGGATAGACCTCCTCGATGGCCAGCACCAGCGCGCTGGCCGGCGGCTTGCCCACCGCGGTCAGCTGCGCCAGCAGCTCCGGGCGGGTGGAGACGCAGGCCCGGCCGTTCACCCGCAGGGTCGTGGTGCGCCCCGGGACCATGAACAGCAGCCCGGCCCGGCCGGTGGCGATGACGTTCCGCAGGGTGTCCAGCCGCTTGTTGCCGGTGGCGTCCGGTATCGCCAGGGTGTGCGGGTCCAGGACGCTGACGAACCCGGGCGGGCCGCCGCGCGGGGAGACGTCGCAGTTGCCCTCCTGGTCCGCGCTGGCGATCAGCACCAGTCCCGAGCAGCCGATCAACCGCCGGGTCTGCTCGGTGAGTTCGGTCATCTGCTTGCGTTCCGCGGCGGCGCTGGGCAGGTCGTAGACCCGGCGCAGCCCCTCCTCGTCCCGCACCGCGTCCCGGCTGAGCGAGTCGAAGGCGCCGGCGGTGTTGATAGTCGTCATACCCGCGACCCTAGGGCCTGACCGGCGAGGCTCCCATGGATCGCAGCCGGGACCGTGCAGACTGGCAATATGTTGCGTACACGAAGCACAGTTGCCGCAGTTTCCCTGCTCGCCCTCGCCGGACTCTCCGCGGCCCCCGCGCACGCGGACCAGCTCAGCCGGGGCCAGCAGCAGGTCGACGCCTTCTTCAGCCAGTACCTGACCTCCGTGACCGGCCAGAACCAGGACGGCACTCCGCTCGACGTCCGGGCCGAGTACCTGACCGGCCGGCTCAACCAGCAGCTGGACCGGTACCAGCAGACCCACCACGCCGACCCGGTCTTCCGGGCCCAGAACGTGCCGGACAGCTGGTCCACCCAGTACGGCGGCAGCGGCGCGGGCCACACCACCGTGATCCTCACCGAGAACTGGGGCGGCGGCCGGAGCACCCAGGTCTGGTACCAGGTGGAGCTGTCCGACCTGGCCATCGACGGCCTTGAGGACCCGCCCGCGTAGCCGCCCGCCCGGGAGGCGGCACCGGCGCCTGCCGCCTCCCGGCCTCCGCCTCCCGCCCGCTGTCCGGGTCAGCGCATCAGCTCGCCCGCGTTGACCAGCAGCGACTGCCCGGTGATGGACTTGGCCCGGTCCGAGGCGAAGAACAGCGCGGCCTCGGCGACGTCCCCGTCCGAGGCGAGTTCCGGCAGGGCCATCCGCTCGGCGAGCCGGGAGCGTACCTCCTCCTCGGTGACGTTCTCGGTCCCGGCCGTCCAGCGGACGTAGATCTCCACCGCCGGGCCCCACATCCAGCCGGGCACCACGGTGTTGACCCGGATCCGGTCCGGTCCCAACTCCCGTGCCAGCGAGTACATCGCCGAGGTCAGCGCCCCCTTGGAGGCGGCGTACGCGGCCTGCTTGACCTGGCTGGGCGAGGCCACCGCGGACTGGGTGCCGATGATCACCACCGAGCCGCCGCGTTCGCGCAGCGCGGGCAGGCAGGCCCGGGTGAGCTGCAGCGTGCCGATCAGGTTGACGTCCAGCACCTGCCGCCAGGAGGCGAAGTCCGCGTCGGCCAGGCCGCCGAAGTAGCTGTCCAGCGCGGCGACGTGGACCACCGCGTCGATCCGGCCGAAGCGCTCGACCGCCAGCTCGGCCAGCGCCCGGCAGGCGTCGTCGTCGGCGATGTCGGTGGAGCGCCAGGCGACCCGTCCGGCGCCGGGGTGCGCTGCTTCTATCTCCGCGCCGACCTTGGCGAGGTTCTCCTCGGTCCTGGCGCCGAGGACGACGTTCGCGCCCTCCCGCGCCGCACGGACGGCGATCTGCTGACCGAGCCCGGGGCCGACCCCGGACACCACGACGGTACGACTTTCGAGCAGCGACATGCCCCGGCCCTCCAAAATCTGATGGACCGTCAGCTTAGGTGTGGGGAACGGGAATGACCAGAGTCAGACGACCGCGTCCGCGGCCGGTCCGAGCAGCTGCCAGAACCGCCGCTCCAGGTCCTCCGGTCCGGGCGGCGGCTCCTCGTCCTGCTGCCGGTCGCCGCCCCACAGCGCGGTCGAGGCCTGTCCCTCGCTGCTCAGCGTCCGCAGCGCGTGCTCGATCGCGGCCCGCTCCAGCGTCGGCGCCAGCCGGGCCACCGCCCGCGCCTGCGGCTGCCAGCGGCCGTGCACCGCGCGTTGCAGTGCCTCCTGCAGCGCCTCGTTCCGCCCGGTGGCGACGACCAGGGCGTACGGACCGAGCCGCAGCACCTCGGCCAGCAGGTAGGTGAGGTCCTCGTCGCCGGTCCACCGCGGCTCGTTCTCCAGCTGCGCGTACACCCGCGGGGTCAGTCCGAGCCGCCGGGCGGTCTCCTCGGCCGGGAGGTCGAGGGCCAGCCGGTGGTCCCTGACGCTACGGGCCCTGCCGCCCATCAGCCGCCCCGGCAGGCACCACAGGGCCCGTGCCAGCGCCGTCAGTTCGGTTTCGCTGGGCAGCAGTTGGCCGGACTCCCAGGCGATCACCTGCGGCGGGGCCGGGTGGACGCCGTGCGCGGCCATCGCCCGCGCCACCATCGCCGGGCTCAGTCCCAGCGCCTCGCGCGCGTACCGGGCGGCGGCCGGGTCGAAGGGGACGGGTGCTGCGACGGGTGCGGCGGGGCGTCTTCGCATGTGCGCACACGTTAGGGCGTGGCCCCGGCGCGGCCGTAGCGGCGAAACCGACGATTCAGGATGATCGTCCCGTTCCGTTCCCTGGGTGATTCACCAGTTCCCGTTGCGGGACTGGGAAGTTCACCACACCTGACGTACCGTCAGTTTCCATGACCGATGACCTGGAGCAGTACGCCGAGCTGGCCTCGCGCGGGCCCTACGGAACCGAGATCGGTTCCGCGCTGATCACCATGGTGGAGCCGCACCCCGGCCACGAGTACGGCTACAACCGCTGGTACGAGGACGACCACTTCTACGCCGGTGCGATGGCCATGCCCTGGATGTTCGCCGGGCGGCGCTGGGTGGCCACCCGGGACCTGCAACTGCTGCGCTACCCGGAGAAGTCGGCCGTCGCCGAGCCGGTCGGCGCGGGCTGCTACCTCTCGGTGTACTGGATCACCGAGGGCCGCCAGGACGACCACATGCGCTGGACCGTGGGCATCAACAAGCGGCTCAACCGGGACGGCCGGGTCTACCGCGACCGCACCCATGTCTTCACCTCGTTCCAGCGGCACGCCGGCGCCGCCTACCGCGACGGCGCGGCCGGTCCGCGCGACAAGCACGCGCTGGACCACCCGTACGCCGGACTGGTGCTTGAGGTGGTCGACGCCGAGAGCGCGGAGCAGCGCGACCAGGTGCTCGACTGGCTGCTCGAACGCGGTCTTCCGGCGAAGCTGCGGACCGGGAGCCCGGCCGCGATGTGCGTGCTCTTCCGCCCGCTGCCGCTGCCGGTGGACAAGATGTCCTACGTCAAGCCGGTGGACGGCACCGACACCCGGCTGACCCTGCTCTGGTTCCTGGAGCAGGACCCCCGCGACTGCTGGGACGCCTTCACCGGCCTGGACGAGCAGCTCGCCGCGGCGGTGCCGGGGGCCCGGGTCGAGCTGGTCGCCCCGTTCGTGCCGACCCTGCCGGGCACGGACGTCTACGTGGACCAGCTGCGCTGACGGCCGGGGACGGCGGCCCGAGGGGCCGGATTCGGAACAGTCGCGCCGGTCGGATCTCGGCCCGACCGGCGCGACGCTGCGGTGCTTGGTGCTGTGGTGCTGGGTCCTGCCCTGTGCTGTTCTTGCCCGTGCTGTTCTTGCCCCGTACTGGTCCGCGACCTCAGGCCGCGAACGTGTCGGCGCCCGCCGCGGCGGCGACGAAGGCGGACCACGCGTCCGCCGAGAAGCAGAGGGCAGGGCCCTGGGGGTCCTTCGAGTCACGCACGGCGATCATCGCCTCGCCGGGCACGGCCACCTCCACGCACGCGCCGTTGGCACCGCTGTGGCTGCTCTTGCGCCAGGCGAGGCTGTCGTTGTCGATCTTGATCTGACGGTTCACGGTGAGTGCTCCTTCGCCTTGTCCATTATCAGCGCCTTGCTCTCGGCCGTACTCAGAGCCGACGCCCGCAGGTGTTCGTACAACCCGGTATACCGGCGGACGTCGGGTTCCTTCTCCAGATACAAGTCGCTCGTCACTCCTTCGAGGTACACAACTGCCGTATCGGCAGACTCAGGGAACTCGAGGATGGAAAATGCCCCGGACATACCCGGGTGCGCTCCCGAACGGAACGGCAGCACCTGGATGTTGACATGGGCCAGATCGCCCAGTTGTGCGAGATGTTCGAGCTGGGCGCGCATGATCTCCGGGTTGCCGACGACCCGCTGCAACGCGGCCTCGTCGATCACCGCCCAGAGGTCGACCGGGTCCTCGCCGTTGACCCGCTCCTGACGCTGCATCCGCACCTCGACCCTGCGGTGCACCGCCTCCATGTCCCGGTCCGGCTGGATGCCGGCCACCAGCGCCTGCGCGTACTCCCGGGTCTGCAGCAGGCCGGGCAGCAGCAGCGACTCATAGACCATGATCTTCGCCGCCTCCTGCTCCAGCCCGATGTAGACGCTGTAGGGCAGGTCGCCGAAGGCGTGCCACCAGCCGCGCTGCCGGGACTCCCGGGCCATCGTCATCAGGCCGTCGACCATGATCTCGTCGGTGACCCCGTAGACCGTGCACAGGTCCCTGACGTCGCGCTGGCTGATGCTGCGGCGGCCGTTCTCCAGTCGGCTGATCTTCGACTGGGAGACCAGCAGCTGCTGTGCCACGTCCTCCGCGGTCATGCCCTTCTGTTCGCGCAGTCTGCGCAGTTCCGCTCCGAGCCTGCGGCGGCGGACGGTGGGGTTGATGCTGGCGGACGACACGGGCCCTCCGGCTCTCGCTCTCGCTATTCGTTGGAATGCATTCCGTGCAGCAGGATGCCACTGGGAAGGTCACCCATGTGCATCAATCGGCGCGCGAGAGGGCGCACGCTCGGGCGCGCGCGCCGGGGTGGTCGCCGTACGGCACCGGAACGCGGGGTGAATCCACGGCAAACGCCGACCGCCGCCCGGTGCCGCGAGGGTGGTCGCGGTACGGGACGGCGGTCGGCGTTGCGGAACGGGGGGTCAGCGCGCGGCGGCGCGGGCCATCCCCGGCAGGGCGGAGGGGCGTGAGCCCGCCCGCGCGGGTGCGTGTCCGGGCGCGGATCCCCGGATCTGCGGTGCGGGCAGGCCGTTCTGCACGTCCATGACGGCGTGCGCGACCATCCCGCCCAGCGGGTCGTACCGGATCAGGTCGCGCAGGCGTGACCTGGAGGACCGTCCCTCGTTACCCGGGTAGAGGTGTTTCCCCAGGCCCACGGCGTGGGCCAGGGCAGCCAGCGCGGCGGTCCGGGGGTCCGGGGGCACCCCGGTCCGGATGGCCGTGTCCAGCCGTTCCTTGATGGCGCTGTTCGTGCAGTCGTCCGACGCCTGGTAACGCGTCGTCGGCAGCACCCCGCACACCTGGCCCGGCACCGCACGCACCATCTCGCACCGCTCCAGGTGCGCGAGGTACGTCTGGCGCAGCCCCAGCCGGGGCCCGCCGATCCAGTGCACGGCACGCACCGCGCTGCCACGACGGCGCAGCAGCTCCAGCGCGTGGTCCAGGGTCGGGTCACCGGTCGGCCGTGGATTCACCACGGCGATCCGGTCACCGTCCGGGACTATTCTCCCGGCCATCGCCAGCTCGACGAGCTGTGCTCCGGCCAGTCCGAGGTCAAGGGTCTGCGGTTGCGCGGTGGTCCCGGTGGTCGGGTCCAGCGCGAGCAACAGCAGTTCCTCGGGAATTGTTCTGCGGCTCTTGCCCATCCAAGCCTCCCCGCGTGGATGAAGACAGAGTGACGCCTCTCACACCCCGCTGTCGAGAGTGCCTAGAGAGTGACACCACTACGTGATCTCGGGAACCGTATGCGGAGGCCCTTCGTCTGGCACTTCAGTGGCTGGTGTTGCTTGAGAATCGCCGGTGAGACACACCCTTGGCCGCTGTTCTCATGGTTGTGAAAGAAACTTGTGGAGAAGCGCTCGGACCCGGGCGCTTCTCCGGGCGTGCGAGGAGGTTGGGTCACGTGGGCGAGTCCCCCGACAGGGTGGAGCGGAACGGCGGAACGGGCGAGGGCGGGGCGCCGCAGTCAGCGTCCTGGTTCGCCCGCCCCGGCACGGCCCAGTCCGCCTCCGCCGGGGGGCCCGCCGCGGGCTCCGGGGGTTCCGGGGTGGTCTCGGCGGCGGCCTCCGCGGCCGGCTCGGGCGGGGGCGCGGGGCCTGGCGGCCACCCCGGCTCCGGCGGCAGCCCCGGGCCCGGGGGACACCCCGGCAGCGGCTCCGGGTCCGGCTCGGGACCGCGGCAGGCGGCTGCGGCTCCGGTCGGGGCGGGGGCCTCCGGCGCGAGCGGACCGGCTGAGTCGTCAGCGTCGTCCGAGTCCGATGCGGCGTCCTCCCCGGCGCCGTCGGGCGGCTCGGGCAGTTCCGCCTCCGCCGGCAAGGCCGGGAGCGCCAAGGGCGGCAAGGGCGGGAGCGCCGACGGCGCCAAGAAGAAGTCCGCCCCGGCGGACCCCCGGAGTCCGGAGGACGCTTCAGCGCCCTCTGACGGCACCGCTGCGGCCACCTCCCCGGCCGCAGCGGCCCCCGCCGACCCCGACGCCCCCGAGCCCGCCCCCGCGCCGCAGAAGGCCCGCGAGGCCGATCCCCGCTCCGCCCCGGCCCCGGCGTCCGGCCCGGCTCCGGCGTCCGCCCCGACCCCGGCGTCCGGCCCTGCCCCCGCCTCCGCGTTCGGCCCCGCTCCCGCCCCGGCGGAGGCTGCCCCGGCGGAGGCCGAGCCGGTGGGCTCCAACCCGGCCGGTGTGGACGTCCCCACCACCGCGCTGCGCATCTCGCTGGACGACCCCACCCGGCCGCTCCGCACGCTGCCGAAGCCTCCGGAGACGCCCGCGCCCGCACCGCCCCGCGGGCCGGTCGGCCCCGACGCCGAGCGCACCCGCGCCGTCCCGGTCTGGACCCCGCCGACCCCGCCGCAGGGCGGTCCGACCCCGCCGGGAGGCCCGTTCCCGCCGTCCGGGGCGTCCGGGTACGCGCCGGAGCCCCCGGGGGACCCGTTCCCCGAGACCACCTCCGAGGCGATGGAGGTGCTGGCCACGCTCAACCGCAGGCCGGTCAGCCCGGTGCGCCGCGCGCTCAAGCGGATCAGCCTCTGGGGCGGCCTGCTCTGCGTGCTGCTCGCGGTCCTGGCCGTGGTCCAGGTGCTGCGCCCGCTCCCGCAGCCCGAGCTGCGGATGACCGCCGACACCCACTACGCCTTCCCCGGCGACGCGCCGACCCTGGCCTGGCCGCCCAGCGGGCAGGCCACCGCCGAGGTGGCCGGTCTCGGCAGCCTCGGGCACACCGGCTCGGACAACCCGGTGCCGATCGCCAGCGTCACCAAGGTGATGACGGCGCACCTGATCCTCAAGGACCACCCGCTGAAGCCCGGCGAGCAGGGCCCGATGATCATCGTGGACCAGCAGGCGGCGCAGGAGTACCAGGAGTCCAGGACCAGCGGCGAGTCCTCGGCCAAGGTCACCGCGAACGAGCAGATCAGCGAGTACCAGGCGCTGCAGATGCTGCTGATCCCCTCGGCCAACAACATCGCCCGGCTGCTCGGCCGCTGGGACGCCGGCACCGACGCCGCGTTCGTGGCCAAGATGCAGGCCGAGGCGGGCGCGCTGGGCATGTCCAAGAGCACCTACACCGACCCCAGCGGTCTGCTCGGCACCACCAAGAGCACCGCGAACGACCAGCTCAAGCTGGCCGAGACGGTGATGCTCGACCCGGTCTTCGAGGAGATCGTCAGCACCCCCTCGTTCATCCCGCCGGGCGACGGCGTGACGTACAACAACAACGACCTGCTCGGCAAGAACGGCGTGATCGGCGTCAAGACCGGTTCCAGCACCGCCGCCCTCGGCTGCCTGATGTGGGCGGCGGAGCGGAAGGTCGGCGGCACCACGCAGACGATCATCGGCGTGGTGCTCAGCCAGCCCGCGGTCAACGGCGTCGGCTACCTGCCGATGGTGCTGGCCAACAGCAAGAAGGTGATCCTCAGCGCCGAGTCCGCGCTGCAGTCGCACACCGTCGCCAAGAAGGGCGACGTGGTCGGCTACGTCGACGACGGGCTCGGCGGGAAGGCGCCGGTGGTGGTCTCCCAGGACGTGACCGTGGCCGGCTGGGGCGGCCTCTCGGTGGACGAGTCGCTGGTGGCGCCGACCGGCGGCATCCCGCACTCGGCCAAGGCCGGGACCACGGTCGGCCTGCTGGAGGTGGGCACCGGGCCGTCCGCCCAGAAGGTCCCGGTCACCCTGCAGTCCGACCTGGCGGTGCCCTCCTACGGGTCCAGGCTGACCCGGCTGGGCTAGCAGCCGCGAGACGGACGGTGGGAGCCGCGGCCCGCGCGGCTCCCACCGTCCGTCTCCTGCACCGTCCGCTGCCTGCTCGGGCAGCACCGGCTACATGTGCACCGGGGGGCTGTCGCCCTCCTGGTGGATCACCGGCTTGCCCGAGGGGTAGAGCAGCCCGCAGACCACCATGCCGACCACGAAGAACCCGGCCGACCACCAGTACGCGGTGGAGTAGCTGTGCAGCTGCGCCTGGGCCATGTTGCCCGGGGTGGCCTGCTTGCCGACCAGGTAGGCGGTCGCGGCGCTGCCGGCCAGGGTGTTCAGCAGAGCAGTGCCGATCGAGCCGCCGACCTGCTGGCTGGTGTTGACGGTGGCCGAGGCGACGCCCGCGTCGTTGGGGGCGACACCGGCGGTGGCCAGGGACATCGCCGGGGCGAAGATCAGGCCGAGGCCGAGGCCCAGTAGCAGCAGCGGCGGCATCACGTTCGCCGCGTAGCTGCTGTGCAGGTCCAGTGCGGTCAGCCAGGCCATCGCGCCGGCCCCGAGCAGCATCCCGACCGGGACGATCGGCCTGGCGCCGAACCGGGGGACCAGGCTGTTGGTCGCGGTGACCGAGGTGACGATCATGATGAACACCATCGGCAGGAAGGCGACGCCGGTCAGCACCGGTGAGTAGTGCAGCGACTGCTGCAGGTAGTAGGTCAGGAAGAGGAACACCCCGAACATGCCTGCACCGGCGATGAACATCCCCAGGAAGGACGCCCCGCGGTTGCGGTCCAGCACCACCCGGGGCGGGAGCACCGGGTGCTCGGTGCGGTTCTGCCACCACCAGAAGGCGATCAGCAGCAGCACGCCGGCCAGCAGGAAGCCCCAGGTGTTGACGGTGCTCCAGGGGTGGCTCTCGGCGTTGGAGAAGCCGTAGACCAGGCCGAACAGGCCGAGCGACACCAGCACGGTGCCGGGCAGGTCCAGCTTGGGCGGGTTCGCCGGGGCGCCCGCGTGCAGCAACCGCACCGCGCCGGCGAAGGCGACCGCGGCCAGGATCAGGTTGACGAACAGGCACCAGCGCCAGTCCAGGTACTCGGTGAGCAGGCCGCCGAGCAGCAGGCCCACCGCGCCGCCGGTGCCGGCGATCGCGCCGTAGATGCCGAAGGCCTTGGCGCGCTCCTTGGGGTCGGTGAAGGTCGTGGTCAGCAGCGACAGCGCGGCCGGTGCCAGCAGCGCCCCGAAGGCCCCCTGCAGGGCGCGTGCGGCCACCAGGACCTCGAAGCTGGGAGCAGCGCCGCCGAGGGCGGAGGCGACCGAGAAGCCGACCAGGCCGATCAGGAAGATCCGCTTGCGTCCGACCAGGTCGGCGATCCGTCCGCCGAGCAGCAGCAGGCTGCCGAAGGCGAGGGCGTAGGCGGTGACCACCCACTGCCGGTTGGAGTCGGTGAAGCCGAGGTCGGCCTGGGCCGAGGGGAGGGCGATGTTCACGATGGTCGCGTCCAGCACGACCATCAGCTGGGCGAGTCCGATGACGGCGAGCACCCACCAGCGGTGGTTCTCGCCCGGTGTGCGGGCGGTGCGCCCGACGTCCTGGCTGGTGGTTGGACGGGACATGGCAGTGCTCCGAATCCAAGCCGGGAAAAATGGGATAAACGGGACACTATGCCGTGCCCTGGATTACTGCATCCGCGTGACCGGCGAGGACAGGCTCAGCGCGTAGCGGCCCGCCGGGTCGGTCCACCAGTTCCGCAGGGTCAGCCCGGAGCGCCGCAGTTCGCTGCGGACCCGTTCCTGCCGGAACTTGGCCGAGATCTCGGTCCGCAGGTCCTCGCCGCCCTCGAACGGGACGACCAGGTCCAGCTCGCGCAGCTTCACCTGGACCGGACGGGTGGCCCGCAGCCGCATCTCGATCCACTCGTGCTTCGGGTCCCACAGCGCCACGTGCTGGAACGCGTCCGGGTCGAAGTCCGCGTCCAGGCCGTGGTTGAGCACGGTGAGCAGGTTCTTGTTGAAGGCGGCGGTGACCCCGGCACTGTCGTCGTAGGCGGCGACCAGCGTCGCCGGGTCCTTGACCAGGTCGGTGCCGAGCAGCAGGGCGTCGCCGGGCTCCAGTGCGCCGCTGACCCGGGTGAGGAAGGCGGCGCGCTGGTCCGGCAGCAGGTTGCCGATGGTGCCGCCGAGGAAGGCCAGCAGCCGGGGGCCGCGGGTGCCGTCCAGGCCCAGGTGCTGGTGGAAATCGGCGACCAGGGCGTGCACCTCCAGGCCGGGGTAGTCGGCGGTGACCGACTCGGCGGCCTGCCGCAGTGCGCTCTCGCTGACGTCCACCGGGACGTAGCCGCGCAGGCTGCCCTCGGCACGCAGGGCGTCCAGCAGCAGCCGGGTCTTCTGCGAGGAGCCGGAGCCCAGCTCGACCAGGGTGCGGGCGCGGACGGCGGCGGCGATCTCCGGTGCGCGGGCGGTCAGGATCTCGTGCTCGGCCCGGGTCGGGTAGTACTCCGGCAGCTCGGTGATCTGCTCGAACAGGTCGCTGCCCGCGGCGTCGTAGAACCAGACCGGCGGCAGCGCCTTGGGGCGCGCGGTCAGCCCCTGGGAGGCGTCGGTGCGCAGCGCGTCGGTGAAGTGGTGCTCGGGCAGCCTGCGGTCGAGTGTGAAGTCCGGGGTCATCGGACGGCTCTCCTCTCGGTGGCCTGCGGGGGCGCGGGGGGCGACGCGGGTGGTAGCGGGGTGACGGTGACGCCGGTGCGGTCGGCCAGCAGCAGGGCGTGGTCGGGGACTTCGGTCCAGCCGCCGGGGTTGTCGGGTTCGGCGGGCTCGAACGGTTCCGAGGCGACCAGGACCTGTTCGCCGTCGGCGCGGTACCAGAGGGTGTCGCCCCAGCGGACGGCCGCGATCGAGCGCCCGTCGGTGAGCAGGAGGTTCAGCCGGGCCCCGGGGCGAACGGCGGCGACCTGCAGGGTCACCGCCGTGAGCGCGTCGCCGGGGGACGCCCCGGTGGCGAGTTGGGCCTGCACCAGGACCCAGAGCAGCGCGGAGTCGCTGCGGGCCTCCAGCGCGAGCAGCGCGGCGGCGTCCGGTGCCGCGCTGCGGGGTGTGGTCGCCGTGGTCGTCGGGTCTGCCGGGGCTGCCGCGTCCGCGGGCAGGTGTTCCCAGGCGTCGACCGCGCCGTTGTGGCTGAACAGCCAGCGTCCGGCCCGGAACGGCGCGGCGGCCGAGGCCTCCGGGCTGGTGCCGGGGGTGGCGCTGCGGACGGCGGCCAGGACCGCGCCGCTGCGCAGGGTCCGGGCCAGGTCGGGCAGGTCGGGGTCGGCCCAGATCGCCCCGGCCCGGCGGTAGCGGGCCGGGGCGTCCTCGTCGCCCTGCGGGTACCAGCCCAGCCCGAAGCCGTCCGCGTTGACGGTCCCGTGCGCCTGGATGCGCGGGGCCCAGGACTGCCGGTAGAGGCTGTGCGGCGGTGCGAGCAACAGCTCGGACAGCGGGCGCACCGGCCCCAGGTAAGCGAAGTGACGGCACATCAGCTGCGCTCCGGGGGGCCGTCGGCAGCGGTGCGGAAGCCGGCGAATATCTGCCGCCGGACCGGGAGGTCCCAGTTGCGGAAGGTGGAGCGGCAGGCCACCGGGTCGGTGCCGAAGGAGCCGCCGCGCAGCACCTTGTAGTCGCCGCCGAAGAACACCTCGGAGTACTCCCGGTAGGGGAAGGCGGTGAAGCCCGGGTAGCCGGTGAAGCCGGTGGAGGTCCACTCCCAGACGTCGCCGAGCAACTGCCGTGCGCCGCACGGCGCAGCGCCGTCGGGGTAGCTGCCGACCGGGGCCGGTTCCAGGTGGCGCTGGCCCAGGTTGGCGTGGGCGGGGTCCGGGTCCTGGTCGCCCCAGGGGTGGCGCAGGGCGCGGCCGGTGGCCGGGTCGTGCCGGGCCGCCTTCTCCCACTCGGCCTCGGTGGGCAGCCGCCGCCCGGCCCAGCGGGCGTAGGCGTCCGCCTCGTACCAGCAGACATGGACCACCGGCTGGTCGGCGGGCAGCGGCTCGGTGCGGCCGAAGCGGCGGCGGAGCCAGCGGTCGCCGTCCCGCAGCCAGAACAACGGGGCCTCCAGCCGCTCCCGCTGCCGGTGCGCCCAGCCCTGCGGGCTCCACCAGCGGGGGTCGGCGTAGCCGCCGTCCTGGACGAAGTCCAGGTAGGCCCGGTTGCTGACCGGCGTGGTGTCCAACCGGAAGGCCGGGAGGTCGACGCGGTGGGCCGGGCGCTCGTTGTCCAGCGCCCAGGGGTCGGTGGAGGTGCCCATCTCGAACGGGCCGCCCGGGACCAGCACCTCGGGCGGGAGCAGGGCGGCGTCGGCCGGTGCGGGCGGCGGTGCGGGCGCTTCCAGCACCGGCGGGCCCTGGCGCAGCTGGTGGGTGGCGAGCATGGTCTCGTCGTGCTGCTGCTCGTGCTGGGCCAGCATGCCGAAGACGAAGCCGCGGTCGAGGAGTGGGCCGGGCAGTGGGTCGGTCGGTGGGCCGGTCGGTGTCGCTGTCGTTGCCGCGGTGCTGGTCAGCGGGGCCTCGGCGAGGACGTTCAGGGACTGGTCGCGGACCTCGGCGGCGTAGGCGCGGGCCTGGTCGGGGGAGAGCAGCGGCAGCGCGGGGCGTTCGGCGCGGGGGTGCTGGAAGGCGTCGTAGAGCGGGTCCAGGTCGGGGCGCAGCGGGGGGCGGCCTCCGGCCGCGCGGACCAGCCAGATCTCCTCCTGGTTGCCGATGTGGGCCAGGTCCCAGACCAGCGGCGACATCAGCGGGGAGTGCTGGGCGGTGAGCCCGTCGTCGTCCAGGCAGTCGGTCAGCGCCAGCGTCCGCAACCGGGCGGTCTCCAGCGCGGCACGGGCCCGGCGGCGGACGGCGGCGGCGGGGTCGGTTGCGGGAGCGGGCTCGGCTGCGGGCTCGGGGGTGGGGCCGGAGTCGGCGGCGGGGGCGGTTGCGGGGTGGGGGGTCATCGCCGGGCTCCTTGGGTCAGGTCGGAGGCGGGCCCCGCGTACCCGTTGCCGAGCAGGTCGTCGGCGGGGCAGCGGCCCTGCTCGGGGTAGCGGCGGGCGAAGCCGTCCAGCGCCGCGCGCAGCGGCTCCGGCGTCCCGTTGCGGGTCAGTGACGCCGCGGCGATGGCGAAGCAGGCCCGGACAGCGGTCCCCAGCTCCGGGTCGGCCGGGCCGAACCGGGCCGCGCGGCGCCACACCGCCCACGGCGGCTCCTCGGCGCCGTCGGTGAGCGGGGTGGTCGCCCGGTGCGCGGCCAGGGCCGCGACCGGGTCGTCCAGCAGCGCGCTGACCAGCAGGGCGGGCACCTGCCAGGCGTCGCCGCGCTGCGCGTCGATCATGCGCAGCTCCAGCCAGCCGCGGGGCCGTACCGGGGGGAACAGCGTGGTCAGGTGGTACTCGGCGTCGGCCAGGGTGGGCGGCGGGTCGAGCGGCGTCCCGCGCAGCCAGCCGCGCAGTGAGGTGTCGTGCGGGGCGGTCCAGGAGGCGGGGGAGGGGCGGCGCAGCAGCAGCAGCCGGGCGTCCAGGGCGTAGTGGGCCCAGGCGGCGCGGGGGTCCCCGTCCGGGGCCGGGGGACGGGTGCGGCCGGGGTCCATGTACGACCACACGGCCTGCCGGGTGGACCTCCAGCCGGTCGGTATGCCTTGCCACAGCGGCGAGTTGGCGAAGGCGGCGACCAGGACCGGGCCGAGCCGGTGGGCCAGGGCCCAGCGGAACCGGTAGCCGGCCGGGCCGTCCCCGTCGTCCCCCGCGTCCACGTTGACCTGGACCGAGGCGGTGGCCCGCATCATCATCCGGCCCCAGGGGCCGCCGTGGTCGAAGTAGGACTCCATGGCCCGGTAGCGGGGCAGGTCCAGCACCCGGGCCGGTGAGCGGTGCGGCTCCAGTCCGCAGCCTTCCAGGACCAGGTCGGCGGAGGCCAGCGCTTCCTGGAGCAGGGCCAGGTCGGCGGCGGTCTCCCGGAGGCAGGGGGCCACGCCGGGGGCCGGACGGGAGCTGAGTTCGACCTGGCCGCCGGGTTCCAGGGTGATCCTGCCGCCGTTCGGGAGCCGGTCCGCGGAGCCGAGGCGGGACAGCGCGCGTTCCAGGCGGGGGGTTGCCACGGCCGCGGCGTGGTCGTGCCGGTCGCGGACCAGCCACTCCAGCTCGACGCCGGTGCGGTGCGGCGGTCCGGTCCTGAAGCAGCTGGCGGCGATATGGGCCAGTGCGGCGTCCTCGTCGAGCCGGCCACCCATCGCTTCGCTCCCTCTCCGGTGCGGGCGGGGTGCTTGCGACCCCGATGATCATCCGAGTACGAGTCGATTATGTGATGGCACGGCATCCAGGGCATTTCGGGCATGGCGCCCGAGGGGAAATTTTCCGCCGACGCGGGAACCACCAGCGCGGCTTCGCCGCTGCGCGCGGACCCCTGCGGGGCTTGCGCTGCGCGCGGACCCCTGCGGGCTCGTGTCGGGGCGGCTGTGTCGGAGTCGGTGGGCGGGTTCCGCCCCGCCGTACCGCGTGTGGGCTGGGGTCCGCGCCGTGGGCGCACGCCCCTCCCCGGCACCCCCGCAAGGGTGAACTCGTTGGCTGAAAAGGGGGGTTGAGGCTGGGCGGCTGCATTGTAGAGCGGCTGGTTCTGGCCCACACTGTTTTCTGTGACCTGTCCAAGCTCCCCTGCCCGGTACGTATCGTCGGGCATCGGAATGCCGGTGATCGGGTTCGGGGGCGCGGGATGACATGGGCGCAGAACCGTCGGCGGGCCGGGGACCTTCCGCAGGAGGTCACCGTGTTCGTGGGCCGCGCGGTCGAGCTCGACCAGGTCCGCGCGGCGCTGGGCTCCGCCCGGCTGGTGACGGTGACCGGGCCCGGCGGCGTCGGCAAGACCCGCCTCGCGCTGCGGGCTGCCGCCGGTATGGCCGACCGGTACGAGCACGGCCTGTGCCTGGTCGAGCTGTCCGACCTGCGTGATCCGGAGCTGCTGCCGCACACCCTCGCCGCCTGCCTGAACCTGAGCCTGGAGCGGCCGGAGGCCGCCTCCGCGCTGGAGGCCGTGCTCGACCACCTGCGCCACCGGCAGATCCTGCTGGTGCTCGACACCTGCGAACACCTGGTGGACGCCTGCGCGCAGCTGGTCGAGACGCTGCTGCGGGAGGTACCGGGGGTGGCCGTGCTGGCGACCAGCCGACAGCCGTTGGACGTGTCCGGGGAGCGGATCTGCCCGGTCGCGCCGCTGCCGATCGAGGCCGGCGGCGGCGACGCGCTGGAACTGTTCGAACGCTGCGCCGCCGCCGCCCTGCCCGGTTTCGCCGTGGACGACGGCAACCGCGCCGACGCGGTCCGGCTCTGCCGCCGGCTGGACGGGATGCCGCTGGCGATCGAGCTGGCCGGGGTACGGCTGCGCGCCGTCTCGCTGGCCCAGCTGGTGGAGCGGCTCGACGACCGGTTCCGGCTGCTCACCGGCGGTCGCCGGACCGCGCTGCCGCGGCACCAGACGCTGCGCGCCGCGGTCGGCTGGAGCCATGACCTGTGCACCGCGCAGGAGCAGCTGCTGTGGTCCCGGCTCTCGGTCTTCGCGGGCACCTTCGACCTCGCCGCCGCCGAGGAGGTCTGCGCGGGCGGCCGACTGCTGGGCGCCAAGGACGTCTTCGTGGCGCTGGTCGGCCTGGTCGACAAGTCGGTGGTGCTGCGGGTCGGGGACGGCGAGGGCGACGCCGGCTACCGGATGCTGGACACCGTCCGGCAGTTCGGGGCCGAGCAGTTGGCCGCCGGGGGCGAGGAGTCGGCCCAGCGGGAGCGGCACCTGGCCCGCTACCTGGCCCTGGCCGGGACCTTCGACCGCGACTTCCTCGCCGACGACCAGATCGCCCAGTACCGCAGGCTCCGCGCCGAGCACGCCGACCTGCGGCTGGCGATCGAGTACGCGCTGTCCGCCCCCGGCCGGGCCGAGGCCGCCGCGGCACTGACCGGGCACCTGTGGGGGTACTGGCACATCGCCGGGCTGCACACCGAGGGCCGCTACTGGTACCGGAAGATCACCGACCGCTTCCCCGGGCGGGTGCGCGAACGCGCCTGGGCGCTGGCGCAGAGCGCCTACCTCGGCGCCTTCCAGGCCGACCCGGCCGCACTGGCCCAGGCCCGCGAGTGCGTGGACATCGCGGACGAGCTGGACGACCCGGTGGTGGCCGGACGCGGACGCGTCTACCTGCACCTCTCGCTCACCTTCATGGGCCGGCACCAGGAGGCGGCCCGCGCCGCCACCGAGGCCGAACAGCTGCTGGCGGCGGCCGGCGACGTGGTCGGCCTGGTCACCCTGGAGACCCAGGTCGGCTACATGCACCAGCTGGCGGGGGACCTGGAGAGCGCCATCGAGCCGTGCGAACGCGGGCTGGCCCGGCTCGGCGAGCACTCCACCGAGGGCTGGGTGCGCGGCTACCTGCACTACGTGATCGGCGCGGCCCGCTTCGCCCGGGGCGAGTACGACCGCAGCGCCCGCTCGGCGAGCACCGCGCTGCGGATCAAGTACGAGCTGGGCGACGGCGTCGGGATGGCGTACTGCCTGGAGCTGCTGGCCTGGCTGGCGGTGCGGGAGCGGCGGTTCGCGGACGCCGCGTGGCTGCTCGGCGCGGCGGACCCGCTGTGGCAGGGCGCGGGGGCCCGTCTCGGCGGCACCGAGATCATGGAGCAGCTGCACCAGACCGCGGTCCGGGCGGCGCGGCGGGCGCTCGGCAGTGAGCAGTGCATGGCGGTGCGCGCGGACGGGGCGGCGCAGCCGCTGGAGCGGGTGATCGCCGCCGCGACGGAGCAGCCGGAGCCCAGGACCGGGCGGGGCGGCGCGCGGCGCGACCGCATCGACCGTGCCTCGGGGGCCGGGCCCGCGGCCCCGCTGACCCGGCGGGAGCACGAGGTGGCGCTGCTGGCGGCGGCCGGCCGGTCCAACCGGGAGATCGCGGAACAGCTGGTCATCTCCAAGCGCACGGTGGACGCCCACCTGGAACGCATCCTGGCGAAGCTCGGCGTCCCCACCCGAGCCGGCATCGCCGAGCGGCTGGAGGCCGTCGCCGCCCCCGAGCCCCTCCACCCCGAGCCCGCCCCGCCGTCCTACGACCGCAGTTGGCGCTGACCGGCTCGTCCGGCCCGCGGATGACGTACTGTCAGGCGGGTGACGCGTGTTCGGGGTCGCCGCCCAACGGGTGAATTCCGCACACCGGCGGCCCCTGCCGCATGCGGTGGAGCACCGCTGCGCCGAGGCTGGGGGTCCGTGGAGCAGCCGCTCCGGCCGCGGAGGGAGCACAGCGAATGGCCAGTGTGGACGTCCCGGCTGACGGCGCGGACGGCTCCGGACAGCGGCCGGTGACCGCCGACGACCCCGCCGAGGACCCCGCCGACGACGACCTCGCCGCGCGGATCGCCGCGCTGATGCCCCGTGCCCGGCAGGACCTGGGCGAGCTCGTCGCCATCCGCTCGGTCGCCGACCCGCGGCAGTACCCGCCGGAGGAGTGCCGCCGCGCCGCCGAGTGGGTCGCCGCGGCCTTCGCCGAGGCCGGCCTGCTGGACGTGCACCTGGCGCTCACCCCGGACGGCAGCCACGCCGTCCTCGGCCACCGCCCGGCCCCGCCCGGTGCGCCGACCGTGCTGCTCTACTGCCACTACGACGTGCAGCCGCCGCTCGGCGAGGCCGCCTGGACCTCGCCGCCGTTCCAGCTCACCGAGCGGGACGGCCGTTGGTACGGGCGCGGCGCGGCCGACTGCAAGGGCAACATCGTGATGCACCTGACCGCGCTGCGGGCGCTCGGCGACGACCTGCCGGTCGGCGTCAAGCTGGTGGCCGAGGGCTCCGAGGAGCAGGGCACCGGCGGCCTGGAGCAGTACGTCCCGGACCACGTCCCCGAGCTGCACGCCGACGCGCTGCTGATCGCCGACACCGGCAACGCCGCCGTCGGCGTCCCGACCGCGACCAGCTCGCTGCGCGGCCTGGCCAACGTCGTGGTCAGCGTCTCCACGCTGCGCGGCGACGTGCACTCGGGCATGTTCGGCGGCGCGGCCCCGGACGCGCTGGCCGCGCTGGTCCGGATCCTCGACTCGCTGCGCGGACCCGACGGCGGCACCGTGGTCCAGGGCCTGGACTGCACCGGGAGCTGGGACGGCGTCGGCTACGACGAGCAGCGGTTCCGTACCGACGCCGGGGTGCTGGACGGGGTCGGGCTGATCGGCGGCGGCACGGTCGCGGACCGGCTGTGGGCGCGGCCCGCGGTCACCGTGCTGGGCATCGACTGCCCGCCGGTGGTCGGCTCGGCCGCGGCGGTGCCGGCCGCTGCCAGGGCCAGGGTCAGCCTGCGGGTCCCGCCCGGCACCGACCCGCACGCGGCGCTCGCCGCGCTGACCGCGCACCTGGAGCAGGCCGCGCCGTGGGGCGCGAAGGTCGAGGTGGAGCCGGAGAGCACCGGCTCGCCGTTCCGCGCCGAGACCGGCGGTCCGGCGTACGCGGCGCTGGACCGGGCCGCGCGGGCGGTCTACGGCAAGCCGCTGGCCTTCGTCGGCCAGGGCGGGTCGATCCCGCTGTGCAACGTCCTCGCCCGGACCTACCCGGACTCGGAGATCGTGCTGATGGGCGTCGAGGAGCCGCAGTGCGCGATCCACGCGCCCGACGAGAGCGTGGACCCGTCCGAGCTCCAGCAGATGGCGCAGGTGGAGGCCCTGTTCCTGCGCGAGTACGCCGCGGGTGCGCCGGGTCGGCGCTGAGCGGGCGCATTCCTGCTGCTGTCTTGTCTGTTCTGTCTTCGTTGTCTTTGTGTCTACATGCCTACGGAGGTCATCGTGAAGCACCCCCGCCGCAGCCTCGGACAGCTCGCACGGAGTGGGAGGACGGCCCGGGTGGCCGCGGTGGTCGGGGCGGCGTTCGTCGCGGTGGTGCTGGCGGCCTCGCCCTCGGCGGCTGCCTACCTCCGCTGCGACGCGATCCGGGTGATCCTGAAGGACTGCATCGGATCCGACGGCGGGGCGGAGGTGGACAGCTGCCAGCCCGAGGTGGACACGCTGGCCCTGGCCGTCGGCCCGCAGCCGACGCAGCGCGCCGCCGCGTGCCTCTGCCTGCACGACATCGAGGAGCAGGAGCTGCACTCCAACCCCAACCGCGACATCGCCGCCCTGAACCGGCGGCTGGGCGGGGCGGGCCTGTACTCCTGGAACTGCGCCCTGCTGGTGACCGGGACGGCGCCGGGCGGGCGGTAGCCGCGGCCGTTGCGGCGTCAGGCCCGTCGTCAGTCTCGGCGTCAGGCCCCGGCCTCAGCCACGGTCCCGGTCCGGGCGTCCCTCGTCGAGCGCGTTCCCGAGCCGGCGCAGCCCCTCGGCGATCTCCTCGGGGGAGTGGGTGGTGAAGGAGAGCCGCATGGCGCCCGGGTCCGGCGGGCCCGCGAAGAAGGGCGCGCCCGGCACATAGGCCACCTCGTGCTTGACCGCGATCGGCAGCAGCGCGGTCGCGTCGTAGCCGGGCGGCAGCTCGGCCCAGACGAACATGCCGCCGGTCGGCCGGTTCCACCGGCTGCCGGGTGGGAGTGTCGCCGACAGGCCCCCGAGCAGCGCGTCCCTGCGGTCCCGGTAGGCGGAGCGGATCAGCGCCAGATGCCCGTCGAGGTCGCTGTCCCGCAGGTAGCGGGCCGCGGCGGCCTGGTCGACGGTCGAGGTGTGCAGGTCGGCCGACTGCTTGGCGACCATGCAGGCCCGGCGCAGCCCGGCCGGCGCCCGGAGGTGCCCGAGCCGCAGCCCCGGCGCCATCACCTTGGAGAAGGACCCGAGCAGCGCGGTCCGGTCCGCGGCTTCCGGGTACGAGGCGATCCACGGGACCGGCCCCCCGTCGTACCGCAGCTCGCCGTACGGGTCGTCCTCGACGATCCAGAACCCGTGCCGCTCGGCCGCCTCGGCGACCGCCCTGCGCCGGTCCGGGGGGAGGGTGCGGCCGGTGGGGTTCTGGAAGGTGGGGACCAGGTAGAGCAGCTTCGGCCGCTCCCTGGCCACGATCTCCTCCAGCGCGGCGGGCACCAGCCCGTCGTCGTCGGTCGGCACCGGCACCACCCGGGCGCCCGCGAAGCCGAAGCACTGCAGCGCGGCCAGGTAGCACGGGTCCTCGACCAGCACCACGTCGCCCGGTTCCAGCAGGGCGACCGCCAGCAGCGTCAGCGCCTGCTGCGAACCGGTGGTGACCAGCAGGTCGTCGGCCTCGGTCGGCAGCCCCAGGGCGGTCTGCCGCGCGGCTATCGCGGTGCGCAGGTCGACGTCCCCCTCGGTGGTCGAGTACTGCAGCGCCCGCTCCGGGGCCTCGGCCAGCACCCGGTCGTAGGCACGGCGGATGCCCGCCGCGTCGAAGAGTTCGGGCGCGGGCAGCCCGCCCGCGAACGAGATCACCTCGGGACGCGCGGTCAGGGCCAGGATCTCCCGTACCGGGGAGGCCCCGACCGTACGGACCCGCCCGGCAGTCGGAGGAAGTGCGGCAGTTGGAGACATGCCCCGATTCTAGGGACGGAGGGGGGCGCTGAGGAGGGACTCGACTTCCTCGGCGTAGAGGACGGCCGGATCGAAGGGCATTGCGGTGAAGTGTCCTGCCGCCTCCAGGCTGAGGACCCCGTGCATCCGGGTCCAGAAGGCCAGCGGCTTCCGCATGGCGGGGTCGGGGGCGAAGGCCTCCAGGATCGGGGCGAAGATCCTTCTGGCGAGGTCGGTGGCCTCGGGCGGTGCGTGGTAGCCGGGCACCGGGGTGCCGTAGACCAGCAGGTACCGGTGCGGGTAGGTCAGCGCCCAGGCCCGGACCGCCTGCGCGATCTCCCTCAGCCGGGCGGCTGCTGACGCGTCGTCGGCAACGGGGCCGGCGGCGGCCCCGACCACGTCGGCGAGATCGCGGTAGGCAGCCAGGACCAGCTCGGTCAGCAGGTCGTCGCGACTGGCGTAGTAGCGGTAGAGCGCGGGCGCGGTCATGCCCATCTGCTTGGCGATGGCCTTGAGCGAGAGCGCCGAGGCGCCCGCGTCGGCGATCTGCTCCCAGGCGCGTTCCCGCACCTCGGAGCGCACTTGCTCGCGGTACCGCTCGCGCGGGCTGATCGATGTCTGCTGCTCGCTCATGGCGTCCTCTCGCACTTCTGTTGACCCTAGCTTACCTCCGTTATATGGTTTCACTGAAACGAAAGCGGGTCACGAAAGCGATGACCCATCAGAGCCAGAGTCCGGAGGCACCCGCGATGAGCAAGACCGTCACCCCCGTCACCCCCGCCGCGCCCGTCGTCGCCCTGCAGGTGGTCCTGCCCGGCGTGGTCGAGCCCGACGGCCTGGAGATCCGGCGCACGCCCCTCTCGCCGCCGGGCTCCGGCCAGGTGCTCGTGGCCGTGGAGGCGACCGGGATGTCCTTCGCCGAGCAGTCGATGCGCCGGGGCATCTACTACCGCCAGCCGGCCTTCCCGTTCGTGCCGGGCTACGACCTGGTCGGCCGGGTCGCCGTCCTGGGCGCCGGGGTCGATCCCGGGCTGCTCGGCCGCCGGATCGCCGCTCTGACGAAGACCGGCGGCTGGGCCTCGCACGTGCTGCTGGCGGCCGAGGACGTGATCGCCGTCCCGGAGGGGCTGGACCCGGTCGACGTGGAAGCCCTGATCGTCAACGGCATCACTGCCTGGCAGATGCTGCACCGCACGGCCCGGATCCGCCCCGGGCAGACCGTCCTGGTGCACGGCGCCAACGGCGGAGTCGGCACCATCCTGGTCCAGCTCGCCCGGCACCACGGCGTCCAGGTCATCGGCACCGCCTCGCCGCGGCACCACCAGGCGCTGCGGGCCCTCGGCGTCACCCCCGTCGACTACCGCGACCCCGACCTCGAAGCCCGGGTGCGCGCGATCGCGCCGAACGGAGTGGACGCCGTCTTCGACCACCTCGGCGGTGAGAGCGTGCACCGCTCCTACCGGCTGCTGGCCCCCGGCGGAACCCTCGTCAGCTACGCCATCGCGTCCAAGCTCAACGACCGGGACGGCGGGAGGCTGCTGCGCCTCTTCCTCGGTCTGATGACCCAACTGGCCTGGTGGAACTACCTTCCCAACGGCCACTCGGCGTCGTTCTACAACATCTGGTCCGGACGCGGCCTGCGCCCGCGGGCCTTCCGGGCCCGGCTGCGGGAGGACTTCACCGCGGTCCTCGGCCTGCTCCGGGACGGCGCGCTGGCCCCGCAGATCGCCGCCCGCCTGCCGCTGACCGCAGCCGGCGAGGCGATGGAACTGGCCGAGTCGCACACCGCCTACGGCAAGATCGTCCTGCTTCCCCAGGGCCTGCCGGACTGACCGGTCGGACCGGGTCAGTCGGACCGGGCCGTCGGACCGGCCCTGGGGAAGGCTGCCGGCACGGCGTCAGCCGCCGAGGATGCCGCCCTTCTGGAACTGGTCCACCGGGGCCTCGTTGCAGGAGTTCTTGTTTCCCCAGTCGCCGGCGACGCCGGTGGCGTTGGCCACCGCGCAGCGCAGGTCGACGCCGACGAACGGGGCACCGTTGTTGTTGATCGCGCCGTCCTGGTGGCCGGCCACGGTGTCCCCGTAGTGGCTGCCGTAGGTGCCCTCGCCGGAGGCCGTGTCGCCGCCACCGTCCATGTGGTACGAGTTGATCGCGCCCTGCGCGCTCTCGTTGCTGTCGACGCCCTTGCAGTCGGCCGCCGAGGCCGGGGCCGCAATGGCCATGGTGGCCGAGACGGCCAGGGCGGCGCCCGCCAGAACCTTCTTGATCATGGTGATTCTCCTGCTCTGCGCTGATTTGCGCTGTTCAGTGCCGATTGGTGATGGTCAGTGCTGGGATGTGACGTTTCGTCAGGGTCAGCCGCCGAGGATGCCGCCCTGGTGGAACTGGTCCACCGGGGCGTCGTTGCAGGAGTTCTCATTGCCCCAGACGCCGGCGACGCCGGTGGCGTTGGCCACCGCGCAGCGCAGGTCGACGTCGGCGAACGGGGCGCTGTTGTCGTTGATCGCGCCGTCCTGCGAGCCCACCAGGGTGTCCCCGTAGTGACTGCCGTAGGTGCCGTCGGCGAAGGAAACGCCGGTCATCGGCACGGTTGCGGAGACGGCCAGCAGTGCGCCGGCCAGTACCTTCTTGATCATCGCTTCTCCCGGAGTTCTCGTCAGGCGGCTGCGCTTGTGGTCGCCGCTCTGCGTCCGGCCCAACGAGAGGCGTGCGGTGAGGTGGCTGGACCTCACTCGGCTGGATCAGTCGAGCAACTCTCGAAGGTGTATTCGGTAGGCCGCCCGGAGCAAGGGCGAGTCACCTGTGCCGTCACGTGGTCGTTCGCCGACCGGAGCGCCCTTCCGGCCACGGCGGGGTCCGCTTCATCCACCCCACAGGGAGAAAAAACAGATGATGAAGAAGGTTCTGGCGGGCACCGCCCTGGCCGTCTGCGCGACCGTCGCCGCCGCTGGTCCCGCCTCCGCGGCGTCCTGCATGGGCGCGGAGAACCACGAGACCGCCTCGCAGGCGATCGACTCCTACCGGATGGGCGGGGACACCGCCTCCGGCGAGGGCACCTACGGCAACCACTTCGGCGACACCCTGGTGGGTTCGCAGGACGGCGTGATCAACAACAACGGCGCCCCGTTCGTCTACGTCGACCTCCGCTGCGCGGTCCCGAACGCCACCGGCGTGGGCGCGACCTTCGGGAGCAAGAACTCCTGCAGCAACGCCCCGGTGGACCAGTTCCAGAAGGGCGGCATCCTCGGCGGCTGACGAAGCCACCCGAGCAATCCTGCCGGCGCCCCCGCCCGGCCGCACTTCCCGGAGTTGTCGGCCGGGCGCCGCGGCCGGGCGGAGGCTTGCCCGGGGATTGCGAACTTCCTTGAATGCAAAGGCAATTGGGATATCCGGTCAGGATGGGATCCGGATTCGCCCGCCGTGGCCCTCTCTCGCCATTCCCCAGTCGGCGAACATGCAGCTCAGATGGGCATCTGATGCCCATTGGCCGACATGTGCGCCCTTTGTCTCCAGAGTTCAAAGCGGACATAGAGTCACTTTGTTCATGAATGCCTGAGACGCAGGTCACAGGCCGTCAATTCGCGCTTCCGATCCGGTTTCTCGCGCTTCTCGAAAAGGACTACGCTGCAACCGCCCGTCGCCCGGTAATTCGTGGGGCGACTGTCTGCCCCGGAATTCCCCGGGGTCGGAGCAAGGACCTGGAGAAGGAGAGACGCCATGCGAAGACTGCGGAGAAGAGGGGTGGTGACGGGGGCGATAGCCGCGGCAGCGGCAGCGTCGGTCGCCCTCCTCTCGCTGCCCAACGGGCCCAGTGGGCCCGGCAGTCCAGGCTCGGCCCAAGCAGGCGCCCCGAACAGTTCGGTTTCCCCGGGCGCGGCCGGCGCCGGGGCGAACAGCGGCGGCAGCACTCCGGGCGACGTCGCCAGTGCCCAACTCGCCGCGGACGTCCGGACCAAGGGCGCCATCCCGGTCGCCCAGCGGGACAAGGTCCTGGGCTCCGGCTGGAGCACCTCGAAGGACCAGGTCGTCACCGCGACCGGTGACGACTCCGGCTTCCACCTGCTGGTCGCCAAGGAGAGCGCCGGCTACGACTGGAAGACGGCCGTCACGCTCAACGAGCCGGGCCTCGACGCCGACGAGTGGGTCGGCAACACCTGCACCACGCCGGACGGCGCGTACGAGGGCGTGGTGTACGCCCCTCAGCGCTGGACGAACGAGGAGGACACCCTGGAGCGGGGCGGCTTCGCCGCCGTCGTCAACCTGGGCACCGGCAAGGTGACGAAGCTCGGGTTCACCGCGTCGCTCGCCTACTTCGACCCCGGCTGCGGAAACGGCGACAACGTCGTGTTCAGCGGGTTCAGCTCGGCCGGCACCACGCGGCTGATCGAGGTGAACGCGGCCACCGGCAAGACCGTGTCCACCGTCACCCCCTCGGCCGAGGTCACCTCCGCCGTCCCTGCCCCCGGCGGAATCCTCGCCGTGCAGGGCGAGAGCGTCATCGAGATCGACTCCAAGGGTCGCAGCCGGACGCTCGCCACCACCCCCGGCGGTTCCCCGCTGCGGGTCCACCCCGCCGCGGGCGGCGCGGTGTTCCTGGCCACCACGCAGGCCGGGAAGCGGGAGCAGGTGGAGTTCGCCGACGGACGGCGCACCACGGTCCTCGCCAAGGGCCTGAACGGCCAGTACGGGCTGGCGACCGGTCAGAACGGGCAGGTGTACGTCACCGGTTCGCCGCGGCTGACCGCGCACATCGCCGGCGTCGCCGCGTCCACCGCACCCGCGGGCGCGGCGCTCTCCTCGCTGGGCGACCTCGCCGTCACGGCGACCGCCCCGCAGCCGCTGATGGACGCCGACCCGGTGAAGAAGGGCCAGGCCCACGCCGACCCGGCGACGCTGGCGGCGGCGCTTCCGGCCGGTACGGACCTGCCGGTCGCGGTGAAGGCCACCGCCATGCACTCGCACACGGCACTGGAGTTCTACGCCGACCCGGCGGAGAAGAAGGGCAAGAACGCCGGCTCCGGCTCGGCTCCCTCGCCCTCCGGCAAGCCCGTCACGGCCCAGCGTTCGACCGGCCCCTCCACCCGCGCGGGCCCGACCGCCACGGGTTCCACGGCCACGGCGGCCACGGCTTCCGCGGTCACCGCCACCAACGCCACCGCGGTCACCGCCTCCGCGGTCACCGCCTCCAGCGCCACCGCGGTCACCGCCACCAACGCCACCGCGGTCACCCCGGTCACGGCTCAGCAGGCCTCGTACGCGGTCCAGGCGGACGACTCCACCGACACGGTGGACGAGGGGCACTACTGCGCGGTCGCCCGGAACGATCCCAGCATCATGGTCTACCAGCCCACCCCGAACCAGGTGGAATGGGCCGTGGACCGCGCCGTGAAGGGCCAGCTCACCTCCGACCGGATCCCGCGGCCGAGCAACTGGAACGACTCCGGCCTGTCCTCCTGGTCACCGCAGGGCATGTTCCCGCTGCCCGCCCTGACCACCGGCGGAACCATCCCCCCGCAGGTCCTGCTCGGCGTCCTGTCGCAGGAGTCCAACCTGTGGCAGGCCACCTCGCACTCCGAGCCCGGTGAGTACGGCGACCCGCTGATCGGCAACTACTACGGCGCGAACGTCTACCCCGGCACCACCGGGTACACCTCCGACGGCATCTGGAACATCAACTGGGCCAACGCCGACTGCGGCTACGGCATCGGCCAGGTCACCGACGGCATGCGGCTGTCCGCCCACCCGAAGCCGGGCGAGACCGAGCTGCCCTCGGACGAGCAGAAGGCGGTGGCGGTCGACTACGCCACCAACATCGCCTACGCGGCCCGCCTGCTCGCCCAGAAGTGGAACGAGCTGCACACCGCCGGCCAGACCATCACCATCAACAACGACGACCCGACGAAGATCGAGAACTGGTTCGCCGCGGTCTGGGACTACAACTCGGGCTTCAACCCGCCGAGCGCGGGCAGCGCCTGGGGCCTGGGCTGGCTGAACAACCCGGCCAACCCCATCTACCCGGCCGACCGCGGTCCGTTCATGGACCAGAACATCTCCTGCACCACCGGCACCGCGAACACCCCCGCCACCGGCTGGTCGACCTGCTCCCAGGCCGGGGCGAAGAGCGTCACCGACGGCTACTCGGCCCATGACGCCGCCCAGCCGCAGAACTGGCCCTACGAGGAGAAGGTCATGGGGTGGGCCGCCGAGTCCATCGACACCGGCCGCTCCTACACCGAGGGCGACGTCAAGCAGTCCGCGGGCGACCCCGGCTTCTCCACCATGGGCTTCGCGCCCTCCTGGTGGAACACCGAGCAGTCCCGGATCCAGCTCAAGCCCCCGCTGTCGGCGTTCTGCGACACGTCCAACTCCTGTGACCCGGCCAGCCCGCCGCAGTGCGAGGTCGACCACGAGGGCGCGTCCTGCGACCCGCCGCACTGGTTCCACGAGTCCAATGTGACCTGGAAGAGCGACTGCTCCACCACCTGCGGCAACTCGGTCTTCACCTTCGTCAACTCGTATCCCGACGAACTCCCGGTGGTCCACCCGGTCACCCCGCCGTGCGGGCCCCCGGGCGGCATCGTGGTGAACGACACCCCGTCCACGGTCGCCGAGCCGGGCTGCTCCGGCGGGCAGACCTACACCGACGGCGGCACCTTCTCCTTCCTCTACAACCCGGCCAACGCCGGCTCCGAGGACCAGCGGTACGAGGGCAAGGAGGACCTGCAGCAGGACTCGTCCGGCTTCGGCGGCCACTTCTGGTTCGCCCACACCCGTGACATGTGGAACGCCTGGGACGGCCAGGAGCTCGGCCTGATGGGCACCTGGGCGCCGAAGCTGACCGCCGGGTCCTACCAGGTCCAGGCGTACCTCCCGTATCTGGGCGACATGACCCAGAACGCGGAGTACACGGTCGACGACGGCAACGGCAACTCGTACACCGTCACGGTCGACCAGTCCCAGGCCATGAACAGCTGGGTCGACATCGGCTACTTCAACCTCGCCCCCGGCGCCACGGTCGAACTGACGAACGAGACCCACGACGGCGACACCGGCGACCACACCATCGCCTTCGACGCGATGCGGTTCAGCCCGGTGGCCTCCATCCCGGACACCAACGCCTGGCAGACCTTCGCCTCCGAGGTGCAGGCCCAGAACAACGCCGACCAGGACAGCCTCAAGGCGGCCAAGGCGCACGGCGCGGACGCGATGGCCGAGTACAACTCGGACCTCGTGGCCGTTCCGAAGAAGGGCTACGTCGGCATCCCCGACGAGTTCATCGGGATGAGCGTCGCCCCGTCCACCGTCAGCCTGGTCGGGGACTGCAACGGAACCATCACCTGCACCCAGGAGTTCCAGCTCCTGTACTTCGCGACAGTCGACACGTTCTACTGCGACGAGCCGGGTGCGGCAGCCGACATCGGCAGTGACTGTCCCGCCGCGGACGTCTACTGGACCGGCCAGAAGTCCGTGGCGCAGAACCAGACGTTCACCCGTGACTACGACCGGCTCGGCACCGCCTTCGAGGACCTGATCCACCAGTTCCTCGGCAACGCCCCTGCCGTCTTCTGGGACTGCATCGTCAAGGGCCAGGACACGTACACGCCGACCCAGGCCTCGTTCCAGGTCCCCAACTCCCAGCCGAAGGGGGCGACCGGGGCCGTCTACGCCTCGGACGTCGTCCAGGCGGACGCCACCGGCGGCATCTGCGACCAGGCCACCGAGGCCGGGATGCAGATCGGGGCGCTGCTCGGCCTGTCCGAGCTCACCGGCGACGCCCTGATCGCGGACGACCCGGCCGCAGTCGTCGACTACAGCGCCGCCCAGACCGAAGCCGCCGAGCAGGCGCTGAAGGACCTGGCGGCGACGGAGGCGGGTGACGCCGTCAACGGGGCGCTCAGCAACGTCATCGACGACGCCGTGGCCGCGGGCGGCGACGCCCCCGGCAGCCTCCGCTTCGGCCTGACCCGGGCGGCGAACTTCCAGCAGGCCATCGCCGCGATGAGCAGCGACGCGCGGGCCCTGATGGCGGGGTACAAGCCGTTCGGCAACCTGTCCATCGAGAAGTGGTTCGAAAAGTACTGGAACTGGACCGACAAATGGTTCGACTACCCGCCCAACCAGGGGTTCGAAGGCCCCGCGACCCCGTACGTCCCCAAGGCGGGCGAGGAGATGGACCGCTTCGGTTCACCCAACGGGCAGTTCCTCTCCCCGCGGGACGGCACCCCGTTCGTCCAGCGTGCGCTGCCTCCGAACAACGTCAGCGGTAACCTCGACGAGCTTGGTGACGGCTACCACGTCTACAAGTGGATCAAGGACTGGGACCCGGCCAACGGCGAGATCACGGTGGGTAAGATCGCACCCTGGTTCGACCAGCCCGGCGGCGGTACGCAGTACCTCCTGCCCGGGAAGATCAACGTCGCCTGGCTCAAGACCAACGGCTACATCGAGGACGTGAGCTAGTGGACACCGGCACCCTCGACCGGGCCCTGCGCTCGGGCGGGGTCGACCCCTCCGATTACCTGCTTCCCGGCAGCGGCGGCGACGTCGCTCCCGGGCAGTGGGCCCAGGACGGCGGCCTCGCGCTGGTGGCAGTCGGCCCGACGCAGTGGGCGGTCTACGGCGGAGCGGACGCCACGTTCGGCTCGGTGACCCGCCTGGTCACCTTCGATTCCGTGGAACAGGCGTACGGGGAGTTCCTGCGCGAGCTGACCCGCCCCGACGGGGCTCCGTTCGCCGAGGCCAAGGCCGCCTGGCAGCAGCAGTGGGAACGCGAGCAGCACGACAGGGACGCCAAAGCCGCTCGCGCACGCCCCGAGCTCGCGGCGCTGCGGGAGCAGTGGCAGCGCGCCTGGGCGACCCGTCGGGCCCGGGGCGAGGAGGCGATGACCGCCGCCGAGCTGCACACCGCGTTCCAGCCCCTGGGACGGCGTCTGTACTGGTCCCTGGGGGGATTCGACCCCAGCCCGGTACCCGATGCCAACGTCATGGCCGCCCCCGGCCCCGACGGCGCCTGGTGGCTGGCCAACACCGGCGAACGCGGACGGCCCCCGTGGTTCATCGCGGTCGGGCTGACCGAAGCCGAGGCTTGCTGCTACATCTTCGACGCCACGGTGGCGGGCTCAGGTTTCGCCCGCCGAACCACGAAGACGGAGTGGCAGGCCGAGATCGCAGCCCGACACCGCGGCGGCCCGCTACCGCCGTGGCCCCGGGTCACAGCCTGACGCCAGGCTGAACCCGGAGCCATCCGCTCAGCGCCCCGTCCCACAACCCCGTGGGGCGGGGCGCTGCGTCTTGGCGGCGGTACCGGCGCCGTGGTCTTCGATCAAGGCCGCACACGCGTGGAGCGCGACCGGCTACACTGTGCTGCGTGTCCCCGCCCAGGTGGGGACACCTCGGATGCGCGGAGCAAGTGTGAGTACCCCACGGTTGCCCACACATCCCGTCTCCGTGGGGCTTGGAGAAAACCCCTCCACCGCAGGTCAGCGGCATCGTGCCCCGAGGTCGCAGAACGCATGCCAGTCACTTTCAGAATGTAACGTCTGTCTTCGCAGGTCAACGGGCTGGGGCGGGCGCCCTTCGCGGATGCGCGAATGCCCCGGAGTGACAACGACGGACTGCCATCCAGCTACGTGTTCGACGGATCCTAGCCCTACGCCACGCTCAGGGCGGACGCGCCGGTGAGCGCCTCCTGTGCGCAGGCGCTCGCCCGCAATCTGACGGAGGCACTCGAGGCATCGGGGCTCGGTCTGCGCTCGTTGGGCGAGCGGGCCGAAGTGTCCCATTCGACCATCAGCCGTCTGCTGCGCGGCCTCGTCCTGCCCGACATCGGCACGCTTGGTCGGCTCGAGTCCGTCCTCGGGACTCCCCTGTGGCCGGTTTGGGGCTCTGAGGCGATGCCGAATGTGGCCCACGGGACTGTCCGCGACTTGGGTCTTACAAGATTTTCGTAGGCGCCTGTCGTGCTTCAATGCGCCTGTGACGTAGGCGGGTTGTGCTGGCAGGGTGGTGGTGTGTGCTGTCGCGATCGAGGACCTGCTGCCGCAGTTGGCGG